>CAMWSA010000005.1 GCA_947176785.1 uncultured Lachnospiraceae bacterium | reverse complement strand
TCATTCAACTGCCCGGTACGCAGGTTCTGGGCATCCACGCTGGACTGCAGCGAGAAAAGCCGGTTCACCAGCTGCTCCTTGCTCATCTCCAAACTGAAAATCGCCACTGTAAGGTTCAGTTTAAAGGCAATATGCTGGGCAATATTCAATACAAATGCCGTTTTGCCCATGGACGGACGGGCGGCAATCAGAATCAAATCCGAGGGTTGCAGACCCGCCGTCCGATAATCCAAATCCAGGAAACCGGTGGCGATACCTGTCACCGTGCCCTTCTGCCGGGAAGCCGCCTCAATCCTGTCCATGGCGTTCATAACCACCTGGCGAATGGGAGTGAAATCTTCGGTATTGCGCTTCTGCACCAGCTGGAAAACCCGCTTCTCCGTGTCCTCCAATATGTTCTCCAGGCTCTCCTTGCCCACATAACAGGTGTTGGCAATCTCCTCATTGAGCCTAATCAGCCTTCGCAGAGTGGACTTTTCCGCCACGATATTCGCATAATATTTGATATTTGCGGAGGTAGTCACCATGCCCAGCAGATCCCTGACAAATTCCAGGCTGCTCACCTCCGGCGGCACATCCTTTTCCTTCAGCTTGTCCTGCAGCGTCACCAGATCCACCGGATAGCCCTTGTCATTCAGTTCCACCATGGTCTCAAACAGAATGCCATACTGCCTGTTGTAGAAATCCTCTCCCGTGACGATCTCGGAGGCCACCACAATAGCCTCCCGGTCCATGATCATGGAGCCAATCACCGCCTGCTCCGCCTCCACGCTGTGGGGCAGAATCCTCTTAATTGCTATTTCATCCATATTATCTTATTCCTGCATAACCAGAGCCTGTATCACTGTTGGGCCAATCCTATGCCTCCGTTACTTTCACGGTAAATTTGCCGGTCACCTGGGGATGGAGCTTCACAGCCACCTCGTAATTGCCAAAACTCTTCAGGCTCTCACTCAGCTGTATCTTCTTCTTATCCAGTTCGATACCGTGCTGCTCCTTCAGCGCTGCCGCAATCTCCTTGGAAGACACGGAGCCAAAGGTCTTGCCGCCCTCGCCTGCCTTGATGCTCACCACCACCTGACGAGGCTCCAGGTCCGCTGCCAAAGCCCTGGCGGCATCCAGCTGTTCCTGGGCAATTTTCTCACTGTTGGCTTTCTGCAGCTTCAGTTCATTGAGGTTCTTGGGGGTAGCTTCCACGCCGATCTTTTTCGGCAGTATATAATTTCTTGCATATCCGTCGCTGGCCTCGATAATGTCGCCCTTCTTTCCCAGCTTTTTCTCATCCTGTAATAAAATGATTTTCATATTCTTCCTCCTAATTTATAACATAGCCTCTCGGAATCTCTAAGTCCTATTTCATGGTGCTTCTAATATTCCAGTCTTATGGATTCCCTTGCTTTTAACGGATCACACGAATTAAAAGCGCCATTTTCCGCCAAGAGATTCCGAGAGACTATTATACTGACGAGTGCTAAGATTTTCCAATCCCTGCCCGGCACATGCCGCATAATCGGACGTCATGCGCCGGGCAGGAAGGAAAATCTAACCGCTCGTGAGTATAACTCCGTATATTTCCGCATATCTCCCGCTTAGATTTCCCCCGTCTCCAGCATATTATCAATCGTGGATTTCAGGACGCCGATGGCTTCTATAACCCCTGTGCCCTCCATCTGGCAGGCCGCAATGGACATATGCCCGCCGCCGCCCATGCGCTCCATGATCAGCTGCACATTGACCTCGTCAATGGAACGGGCACTGATATAGATTTTGCCCTGATAATCCGTCAGCACAAAGCTGGCTTTGATCCCCTTGATATTCAGGAGTTCATTGGCTGCCTGGGCACCCACAATTGTGGGGCTGGGCAAATCGTCGCTGGTACACACCGATATGGCGAAATTCTGCCGGTATATCTCGGCCTGGCTGACCGCATCCGCCTTGGCCTTGTACTCGTTGGCATCCTCCCGGAACAGCTTCCTGACCCTTGTCACATCCGCACCGTTGCGACGCAGGAACGCCGCCGCCTCAAAGGTACGCACACCGGCCTTGCTGACAAAATTGTTGGTGTCAATGATTATGCCGGCATACATGCAGTCCGCTTCCTCTGAACGTATTTTGATATTATCATAAGTATATTGCAATATCTCCGATACCATTTCACAGGCCGATGACGCATAGGGTTCCACATAGGAGAGCGTGGCGTTTTCAATGGTCTCGTTGCCTGCCCGGTGATGATCCAGCACCACCACGGATTTGCAGAACCTCAATAAATCCGGGCATTCCGTGATGGAGGGCTTGTTCACATCCACCACCACCAGCACTGCGTTGCCGCCGGCGATCTCAATGGCGCGCTGGCTGTCGATAATCATGTCCTCCTCGTAATCAGGATTATTTCGAAACAGTTCCAGCAGGGGCTGTATGGATGCCGGGGAATCATTCAGTACAATATGAGCTTTCCGCTCCAGCGTCTGGGCTATCCGATAGATCCCCACCGTCGCCCCAAAGCTGTCGGCATCGGGATTTCTGTGTCCCATAACCAACACCGTGTCCTTGGCAGTAATAATCTCTCTCAGGGCATGGGCTTTCACTCTGGCCTTTACACGGGTATTCTTCTCCACCTGCTGGCTCTTGCCGCCATAATAGGTCACACTCTCCGGGGTCTTGATCACCGCCTGATCGCCGCCCCGCCCCAGAGCCAGGTCAATGGCATTGCGGGCAAACTCATAATTTTGCGCATAGGTCAGTCCGTCCAGGCCCACACCGATACTGATCGTCACAGCCATCTCATTGCCGATATTGACAGTCTTGACCTCCTCCAGAAGATCAAAGCGATTCGCCTGTAGCTGCGCTATGGCCTTTTTTCGCAGGATAATCAGGTATTTGTCCTTCTCCAGCTTCTTGGATATGCCGTCCAATCCGGAAATATATTTATTGACTTTCCGGTCAATCAGGGCGATCAGCAGGGAGCGCCTGACCTCCTCCACACTCTCCAGCGCCTCATCATAATTATCCAGGTAGACCATGCCCACCGCCAGAGACTGGTCGTCCACTTCCTGCAGGGCTATATGCAGCGCCGTTTCGTCAAAAAGATACATGGCGATCAGGTAGCCATTGTACCCCTCGGCCTGGATCATATCACTGTGTTCCGCCATCTCCTTCAGGGAAATTCTTTTGAACCGGGCCACATACTCGTTGCCTTCAAAATGAAGTTCATACTGTGCCTCGTCCAGGCCGCTGTCATCCGGCAGGCGGTCACGGGTGAGGGCAGGAAACAGGCTTGTCAGGGATTTATTGTAGCCCTTGGGCTGATGCACCACCATCTCGAAAGCCGCATTGGTCCAGATCACCTTGCCTCCGTCATCCAGCAGCGCATAGGGAATCTCCAACTCCCGCAGGAGTTTTTTCTGGATCTGCCCATATTCCGTCGCAAAGCTGATCAACTCGTTCATAACCAGGGGCTTGTTGTAAAAATACAGGGTAAGGGTGATCGCCATGTAAAATATGGCAAAGCAGGTGACAATACCGCCCGCCCGGTAATCAATCAGGAACACCGCCGCTGACACAGCACAGAGCAGAATCCCCAGATATATCGTAAAATTCAAATATGTCTTAATACGTCCCTTTAACCTGATATATTTTTTCATATGTCCTGCCATAATTCTTCTCCAGTCGGACGGCGAACTTGGCTGCTGCTGTTTTGACCACCTTGGCCCTGCTGTTTGCAGGGCCTGCACCGTGATCGCCCGGCAACCACAGTACAAATGGCCATATAGCCGCTTCCTGCCTTGAATATGGATATATTGTATCATAGTTTGCCGTATTATGCCACTAATTAATTTGTCATATTGCGGCAGTTCTTCCCGGATTCTGCTGCTTATGAGTAAAATACGGGGACGAAAAATATAAATGTTGTCTTTTTGTGTGAAATATGATAGGATAAGATTATAAATAGCACATGTTGCACAATCGGCCAACATGTGTCTTGCAGGATCGTATGTGTGAATTGATGGAGCGTTATATGGCGGAGGGCAAAGCCGAGGCACTTGCCCAGGGAAGGGCTGAGGGCAAAGCCGAGGGTGATCAGACGCTTATGTCGCTGTACTGCTACCTCAAAAAGAATAATATGGCAGACGAGGCCGAAAAAATTATGTCTGACAGAGAATTCTATCATCAGATGCTGGAAATCTATGCAGACATGCTATAAATCAAAAAGCTATAGGCAAAAAACCCGCCATTCGGCGGGTTTTCCATTGACAATGAATTGTTTCGGTGAATCCTGTCTCTTTCTTGCTGCTCAACATATTACTGGAGCAGAGACAGCACGCCCTGGTTGGCCTGGTTGGACTGTGCCAGCATGGCCTGACCGGCCTGCGCCAGGATGTTGTTGTTTGAATACTTCACCATCTCCGTAGCCATATCGGTGTCACGGATCTGGCTCTCGGCTGCGGTGGTGTTCTCCACTACGTTGTCCAGGTTGTTGATGGTATGCTCCAGACGGTTCTGAATAGCACCGAGTGCGGAGCGCTGCTCTGATACCTTTTTGATAGCGGCATTAAGAGTGTTGATGGTATTGGTTGCATTATCTTCTGTATCAACCTTCAAGCCTTTCACGCCAATGCTCTGCGCATTCATGGCGTCAATCTCCAGAGAAATCTTATTCTGGCTATCCCCGTCCGCGCCCACATGAAGGCTTAACTCCAGGGCCTTGGTAACTTCCACTTCCTCCGTTTCCCCTTCAGCTACCGCCGCCTTACCGGGCTTCACATTCACAAATTTCTCTATCTGGTCAGAGCCAACTTCCAGCCAATCGGCAGCCTTAGTGGCATCACCTCCGGTTTTCAGATAATACATCTTCGTCTTGATAGAACCATCCAGATTGAAAAATCCTGCCAGATCTTTTTCTTCAATAGCTGTTCCATCCGTGGCCGAAGCCAGTTTCGTACTGACTACCTCAAAATTGCCGGTCAACGCTGCGGCATCCACCTTCTGAGCATCTATCTGCGTCCCGTATTCCGCGGTCTTATTGGCAGCTACTTTGTAAATATTTACCCCATCCTTCAATGCGACGGCACCGTTCTTAACTTCAAGACACTCTAAAATCTCATCATCAGACATTTTCTGATCCGATCCCGCCTTATACCACGTTAGTGTTCCTGCCTTGCTTGCAGCAAAACCAACACCGCTTGTACCATATCCGGCCTTATATGTTACTTCTACCGGAACTTCATCAGATGCCGGTACATCAACCGTCTTGGTTTCTGTCCCATCTCCTTTTAGCAGATAGGTCTCGTTGAACTTGGTGGTATTGGCCACACGGTCAATCTCCGTGATCAGTTGGTCAACTTCCGCCTGGATATAACTCCTGTCGTCAGCGCTGTTGGTTCCATTGGCCGCTTTTACTGCCAGTTCATTCATTCTCTGCAGCATGTCATGCACTTCAGTCAGCGCACCTTCTGCAGTCTGTACGGCACTGATACCGTCCTGTGCGTTCAAAGATGCCTGGGTAAGACCCCTGATCTGTTTTCTCATCTTCTCGCTGATCGCCAGACCCGCAGCATCATCAGCAGCGCGGTTGATCTTATATCCGGAAGACAGCTTCTCAGTGGACTTGGACTGGGATGAAGCGGTCAGCCCCAGCATTCTGTTGGAATTCATTGCCCTTAAGTTGTGTTGTACTACCATAATCTTACCTCCTTGTTTGTAACCGGGTACATCCGTTTACCCGGTGTTGCTGTATGAAGTTTTTCTCTTGGCCGCCCTATGGGCTTATCTGCCGTCCCCGACAATAAATCCATAGAACCGCCGGTTTATAATAACCGCCGCCCCTAGGTTAGCGGCGGGTTATTACCTCTCAGCGTCAGCAGTTCCTGTGTTCCTGACTATGGAAATGTTTTTCTTCTTATACTTCTCCGGGTGTTCCTCCTCCCGGTAATAGCGGGGCATCTTCGCCCGCAGTTCCGGGTCCTGGAGCCGCTTCTCCAGAGCCTTGCTCCTGACGATATTCAGTTCTCTGGGCGCATCAATCATGATGCGCATATGGTTTCCTGTGCCTCCCAAAAAAACCAGCCTGATATCATCACCGATCATCACATACTCTTCTGCCGCCACTGACATTCTTAACATTCTTCTACCTCCCTGCATTTTCCCGCCCCGCGGGACCTGCCGCCCTGCAGCTTTACCTCCGGCGCGCATCTTCCGCCGCCGATTTACCTTTTGCAACATTTCATATCAAAATGTTGCATTTTTTCGCAAAAGGTAGTATCACTTATCAAAAAAGGAGAACGTTATGAGTACAACACAACCCATCAGAGACAGAGAAGCATTACAACGCTTCAAGAACTATTACCTGCTGGAAGATTCGAACTATCGCAATTACGCCCTGATCGTCACCGGCCTGAACACCGCCCTGCGGATCAATGACATCCTGCATCTGACCTGGAATAAAGTATTTGAAGGTGACCGCATACGGAATCACATTGAATTAAAAGAACAAAAGACCGGAAAGACAAACCGCATACTGTTGAATATGGAATTGCGCGGCGTCCTGGCACATTATGGGGCACAATCCCGGCTGCAGCGCCCCAAGGACAATCCCTATCTGTTCTTCAGCCATCGCAAGACAGGAAATCCCCTGTCCAGATACCAGGCTTACCGGATTATCCGACATGCTGCGGAAATGGTAGGGCTTGGCGGCAACATCAGCTGCCACTCCCTGCGCAAGACCTTTGGGTATTATGCCTGGAAACAGGGAATCCCTCCCGCTATGCTGATGTGCATCTTTAACCACTCCTCCTATCAGATTACCCGGCGTTACCTCTGTATCGACCAGGACGACAAGGATGACGTATTTTCCAATATTCAGCTGTAACCCTGCTATTTGGGGCAATAATTGAAGGGCAATTTTGCAGGCACAAAAAACAGAAATTTTTTGCAAAACTCACTAAAGTAATGAAAAAAAACACCGATATATGTAATGTAAGTGAGGATGCAACATTTTGATATGAATTGTTGCATCTTTTTTTATTTTTCTCCCTTTTCCTGTTTTTATCCATACACTATAGTAAACAGCATAACAAAGATCTGCTTCCGGCACTTGCATGAGCCATATACGGAAGCTTCCGCAAGGCCGAAAGCATAATTCCCAATGTGGTTGACACTATAAAAAGGGCAGGCCGCACAGCCTGCCCTTTTCATCCGAAAATAAGCAAAAAAAGGAACACCGTAAAACAACAGCCATGCTGCTATCTCACCGTGTTCCTTATCCTCTTGTCTACATTTCTGAGCCTTAGTCCTGAACGTAAGGCATCAAGGCAACGTGGCGCGCCCTCTTGATGGCGGAGGTCAGCGCCCTCTGGTGCTTCGCACAGTTGCCGGTAATACGGCGGGGAAGGATCTTGCCTCTCTCGGACACATATCTCTTAAGCTTGTTGGTGTCCTTGTAATCAATGACATTATCCTTGCCACAGAACACGCATACCTTTCTCTTTCTGCGGATGCCGCCCTTTTTTCTCATTGGAGAATCAGATTTCTCTGCTTTATTGTAAGCCATTTTCAGTGCCTCCTGTCTTAAATAATCGTCAATTAGTTAAACGGCAATTCTTCATCAATCCCGTCGGGAATGTTCATAAAGCCGTCGCCTGCACCGCCGGGTGCGGGTGCGCTGTTGCCGCCGCCCATATAACCGCCGCCATTGTATCCGTTGTCGCTGTTGCCTGCCGACGCGTTCTTGCTCTCGGCAAACTCGATCTCATCTACCATGACACGGACACTGTAGACCATCTGCCCTTCCTTGTTGGTGTAGTTGTCATTCTGGATTCTTCCACAGACCACCACCTTCACGCCCTTGCGCAGATAACGCTCGATAAACTCGGCCTGTTTGCCAAACGCAGTACAGTTAAAGAAATCTGCGTCGGGTTCGCCCTCCCGCTTAAATCTTCTGTCCACCGCAATGGAAAAACGCGCCACAGCAGTCTGGCTGGCTCCCTGTGAATACCTCACCTCAGGATCTCTGGTCAAACGTCCCATAAGAATTGCTTTATTCATGCTTAATCTCGCTTTCTTTATGCCTCGTCCTGTCTAACGACTAAGTATCTGATGACATTGTCCATAATGCGGACACGGCTCTCGATCTCCGCAGGCACGGTGGGCTCTGCATCAAATCTGATGAAGTAGTAGAAACCTTCCTTCATCTTCTGAACCTCGTAGGCAAGTCTCTTCTTGCCCCACTCATCCACCTCTGTGATGGTACCGCCAAATCTCTCCACGAGAGCCTTGCACTTTTCAATAATCTGTACTCTCTCTTCGTCCTCGATCTTAGCGCTAACAACAACGGCTAATTCGTACTTGTTCATTAAAGTTACCTCCTTCTGGTCTCTGGCCCCCGCCTCGCCGGGAGCAAGGAATTAATATATCACAGCTATCAATAATACCATACTGTTCCTGGAAAATCAAGCAAAAAGTTTATCATTTGGCGCATATTTTGGCACAAAGGGATTGGTAATCCCAGCGCTCGTCAGCATACCTCATTGCGCTGGTATTATCTCCTTAATATTCTTCTCCAGCAGCCGTCTGGCAATCATGATCTGATGCCCGCAGCCCCTGCATTTCAACCGAAAATCCGCTCCCACCCGAAGCACCTCCCACTCCCTGCTGCCACAGGGATGCTGCTTTTTTAATTTCAGGATATCTCCTATATTAATGTCCATTATACACCTCATAAATAAAGGGGCTGTAATGAAATACCCGTACACACCACACTGCATATGGAAATCCATACAGGCCAGACATATAAGGCATTTCATAACAGTTCCCGGCTTCCGCCCATCCCCTGCAAATATCATCCCGGCAAAGCGATTTCCGGAAACCCGGATACTCAGAAATGCCCCGCAAAAAAATCCTTCACCACGCCCATGAACTCCCGCAGCAGATTGTTGGGCAGCGTCCAGGGATAGGAACTGGCCGCCAGTCCCTGCACATGCCCATACCCCGCGCCGTCTGCCAGCCGCAGCGCCCGGAACATATGAAAATTATTCGTCACCAGCACTACGCTGTTTTCCTGCCGGTTCAGAAGCCTGCCGCTGAATTCCAGATTCTCGCAGGTATTGCGGGAAGCCTCCTCCAAAAGTATCCGCTCCGGGGCAATTCCCGCCCCCACCAGATATTCATACATGCCCCTGGCCTCGCTGACCGGCTCATTGCTGCCCTGACAGCCGGATACAATGGCCAGTGTCTCCGGGTTCTCCCGCAGATAGGCCAGGGCACGGTCCAGGCGGCGCTGCAATGTGTTGCTGGGGCCGTTTGCCTTCATCTGGGCTCCCAGTATGATGCAATAATCCGCCCCCGGCCTGGCACTGGCCCCAAACTCCGTGAAAATCAGGCCCTCCACCACCACAAACGCCGCCAGGCCCACTCCCACCAGCACGCCCCAGCAGATCTTAATCCACCTGGGAATGGCCTCCGTCCTCTGGCCCAGCAGCAAGAGGCCCCAGCCCAGCAGTACCAGTCCGCCTGCGCCCCAGGTCAGAAAAAACCAGGTGCCGAAACTCACGAACAGTAAGATAAAGAGACAGTATAACAGGCACAGAAGCCCCAGTCCCAGCAGGACTCCTCCTGCCCAGACGCCGGCCGGACGCTTCTTTCCCCGCCGGTATACATAGATGACCCTCTTCGTCTTGTTATAAGGGATCAGTTCGTCCCGTCTCCTCTTGTGCATAATGCCCTCCTCAAATGATTCTATAGTCAATGCCATTAGTAATTTCGCTTTCGGACCTGCAAAAACTTCCATATATGGCTTTTGCAGGTCCGAAAGCAGAAATTTGTTATGCCGTTTACCATACATTCTACTATAGCAGAAAAACCGAGCCGCCTCAACCACCAAAATACAACTGAATTCTTAAATTTTCTTATAAAAAAGACTTTCGTTTTTTTGCATTAAGTACTTGTTTATATTGTCCAGAAATGCTAATATATAACAAAGTGTGATATGCAAATTACACTAAAAAAGTATCAAAGAAGGAGAATCCGTATGGCAAAAGAAATGATTGCAATGATTCTGGCTGGCGGACAGGGTTCCAGGCTGTATGCCCTGACACAGAAGCTGGCTAAACCTGCAGTTCCTTTTGGCGGAAAGTATCGAATCATCGACTTCCCCTTATCTAACTGCGTAAACTCAGGTATTGACACCGTTGGTATCCTGACCCAGTACCAGCCTCTGGTACTGAATGAATATATCGGCAATGGGCAGCCTTGGGATCTGGACCGCCTCTACGGCGGCGTACATGTACTCCCCCCCTATCAGCAGGCGCAGGGCTCCGCCTGGTACAAGGGCACGGCCAACGCCATCTACCAGAACCTGTCCTTTATCAAGCGCTATGACCCGGAGTACGTGATCATACTCTCCGGCGACCAGATCTGTAAACAGGATTACAATGATTTCCTGCAATTCCACAAGGAAAAGGGTGCCGAATTTTCCGTGGCAGTCATGGAGGTGCCTTGGGATGAGGCTTCCCGTTTCGGCCTGATGGTCGCCGACGAGAACGACAAGATCACGGAATTCCAGGAGAAGCCCAAGAAACCCAAGTCCAACCTGGCCTCCATGGGCATCTACATATTTAACAGGGACGTGCTTGAGAAATACCTGATCGAGGACGAGGCTGACCCCAATTCCTCCAATGACTTCGGCAACAATATCATCCCCAATCTGCTGCGGGACGGCCGTCAGATGTACGCCTACCACTTCAACGGCTACTGGAAGGATGTGGGAACCATCTCCTCTCTGTGGGAAGCCAATATGGAGATCATGGACCCCGAGACTTCCGGCATCAACCTCTTTGACGAGAGTTGGAAGATCTACAGCCGCAACAGCGGCATGACCGGCCATAAGGTGGGTTCAAACGCCGTGGTGGAAAATTCCATGATCACCGACGGCTGCCGCATCAACGGCCATGTAAAACACTCCATACTCTTTGCAGGCGTCAAGGTGGAGGCAGGTGCCACCGTGGAGGACGCAGTGGTGATGGGCGGCAGCGTCATCCACGCCGGTGCCACCGTAAAACACTGTATTGTTGCAGAGAACGCCGAGATTGGCGTCAATGCCGTGGTCGGTGCCATGCCGGAGAACGACGAGAACGGCGTAGCCACCGTAGGCCCCGGCGTGCGCATCGGCGCAAGAGCCCTGGTAGGACCCAAAGCCATGGTAGAAAATGATGTAAAGGATGGTGAATCACAATGGTAAATACGAATCTGGATGCCCTGGGCATTATTTTTCCCAACAGCTACGACAACCAGGTTCCCGAACTGGTAAGCGAGCGTCTGATGGCTTCCATTCCTTTTGCAAGCCGTTACCGCATGATTGACTTCTTGCTGTCCAGCATGGTGAACTGCGGTATTGACAATATTTCCGTTATTGTGCGCAAGAACTACCGTTCCCTGATGCGCCACTTGGGTTCGGGCCGCGAGTGGGATCTGACCCGCAAAAACGGCGGCTTGAATATCGTCCCTCCCTTTGCGGAGAAAACCGTCAAGGTGTACAACGGACGAGTGGAGGCCCTGGCCAGCATTCTGGAATTCCTGAAGGTGCAGCGGGAAAAATATGTGGTAATCTCCGATGCCAACATCGTGGCCAACTTTGACTTCAACGCCATGATTGACGCCCATGTGGCCAGCGGCGCGGACGTGACCATCGCATATAAAAGGGAGGAAATCCCCTATGGCTTCATGAATTTGCAGCCCACTCTGACCACTGACCTGTATTATACCCTGGAACTGGATGCGGAAAACCACCGCGTGAACCAGATCAAGACCAACCCCAAGGAGCATGGGCCGCAGAACTTCTCCATGAATATCTATCTGATCGACAGAGAACTGCTGATTGAGCAAATTGCCAACGCCTATGCCCACGGCTTCAGCTATTTTGAGCGGGATATCCTGGCCCCTCAGCTGAAGGAGTTAAATGTATGCGGCTATGAGTACACCGGCTACACCGCACGCATCAGCGACAAGAACAGCTATTTCAATGAGAATATGCGCCTGTTGCAGGATGAGAATCTCAGCGCCCTCTTCGACCGCTCCCCCATCTACACCAGAGTCCGTGACGACAACCCTACCCGCTACATCGGCAGATCCAGGGTAAAGAACTCCATGGTGGCCGACGGCTGCGTTATCGAAGGTGAGATTGAAAACTGCGTACTCTTTAGAGGTGTCAAGGTGGGACGCGGCTCCGTGGTAAAGAACTGTATCCTGATGCAGGACACCACGATCATGAACAACGTGGAGATGGAATATGTCATCACCGACAAGGAAGTTACAATCTCCACCGGCAAGGAACTGAAGGGCAACGATACCTTCCCTGTGTTCATTCCCGCCTACAAGGAAATATAACAGGTAAATATATTCACTCCCGCTAAGAATCCCCAATTCCCGCACGGCGCATGCCGCATCATTATAGTAAACGACATATATCGTTGTCTATGGGCAATATGTGCCCTGCGGGAAGGGACATATAATCGGTCGTGAATATACGCTTCGCAGATGACCGGGCATATCCTATGGCCCGGTCATATTCTATCGTCAGACGGCAGGGAACTCTATATAGAAAGGAAAACCTTATGTCCAAAGAAACCGATCGCTTTATCCGGATCATAAAAGATTCCGACCACATCGTCTTTTTCGGCGGTGCCGGTGTCTCCACCGAGAGCGGCATTCCGGACTTCCGCAGCGTGGATGGATTGTACAACCAGCAGTATGACTATCCGCCGGAAACCATTTTAAGCCATAGCTTTTACCGTAAAAATCCCCGGGAGTTTTACCGCTTCTACCACAACAAGATGCTCTTCCCCGACGCCAGGCCCAACACGGCCCATCGGATGCTGGCCCGCCTGGAGGAGGCGGGCAAACTGGACGCTGTCATCACCCAGAATATCGACGGCCTTCACCAGGCAGCCGGAAGCAGGAAGGTCTATGAACTCCACGGCTCCGTGCTGCGCAATTACTGCGAGGACTGCCATGCCTTTTACGACCTGGCCTATGTGATGAATGCGGAGGGGGTGCCCCACTGCGGAAAATGCGGCGGCCCGGTGAAGCCGGATGTGGTACTCTATGAGGAGGGGCTGGATCAGAACACCATAAACAACGCCGTGAAGGCCATCCGCCAGGCCAATGTGCTGATCATCGGCGGCACCTCCCTGGCCGTCTATCCCGCCGCCGGGCTGATTGACTATTTCCAGGGAGAACACCTGATCGTTATCAACATGTCTCCCACTCCAAGGGACCGCTATGCGGACCTGTGCATCCAGGAACCCATAGGCCAGGTGTTCGGAGTACTGGAAAATGCCCTATAGGTGAAAAATATCATTCAGCGTATTCAGTCCGTGGCCTCTCTTGCTGATCACCACAACCCTGTCCCCGGATTGGATACAGCTGTTGCCGCCCGGGATCAGCACCTGGCCCTGGCGGATAATCATTGCCACCAGAATATCTTTTTTCAGCTTGAACTCCGGCTGCTTAAAGGCCACTCCCAGCTTCCTGCAATTGTCATATGCAATAAATTCTATGGCCTCCGCCATCCCCCCCGCCAGCTGATACAGGCACTGGATGTCATTGCCCTTGGCATTGTAGACCGTCACATTCCTCACAAAGCTCATGACCCGGTCCGCCGAGATCACCGCAGGAGAGATGGTGATATCCATGTTTACCTTGTTCAGCAGCTTCTCGTAGGCAGTGGCATTTACCCGGGTAATCACGGATTCCACACCGCAGGACCAGGCAAACAGAGAGATCACCAGATTGGCGTCGTCGCTTCCCGTCAGGGATACGCACGCATCCGCCTTTTTCATCCCCTCCTCCAGCAGCACATCCGCATCCACGCCGTCCGCATAGCTGATCTCCGCCTCCGGGAGCTGCTGCGCCAGTTCGGCGCACCGCTTCCTGTCGTTCTCCAGTATAGTCACACTTTTCTTATTCTCCAGCAGCTTTTTCCCCAGATAATATGCCACTGTGCCGCCGCCCACCAGCACGACTCTTCTGGCAGGCTTATGCGTCAGCCCCAGCTTCATGATGATCTGTGGAATGGCTGTGTCCGCAGCGATGATACCCACCACATCCCCGGGCTGTATCACGAAATCCCCCTTGGGGATATACAGCTTTTCCCCCCTGGTCACAGTGGCTACCAGCATGTCCGTGCCGAAAAAGCTCTTCACATCCTTCAGGGGCATACTGCCGCCGGGAATAATGTTCTTGTCCATATTGATCCGGATGATCGTAGCCACATCGCTGAAATAGGCATCCGCCTTGACCTTCCCCGGCATACCGATCTGCCGGTACATCTCCAGCGCCGTATCCAGCTTGGGATTGGTGATACAGTCAATCTGAAATGCCCGGGCAAAATACTCCCTGTCCCCCGACAACTCCGGCCTGTGAATCCGGGCCACCGTGTAGCGGGCACCGCAGTTTTTGGCTACCATACATGCCATCAGATTGATCTCGTCCACCGGGGACACCGCTATGATTACATCCGCCGTGTCCGCTCCCGCCTGCAGCAGGATCTCCTTGGAGGCACCGCTGCCACATACCCCGCTGACATTGTACAGGTTAGTGACCGTTTCCACCCTCTCCTTGTCACAATCTATTACCACCGTATCGTGCCTTTCCGCCGCTATTCTCTGGGCCAGCAGAGTTCCCGTCTGCCCCAGCCCTACAATGATGATTTTCATTCGCTCTTCTCCTTATATAAGTTCCGCAGCCTCCCTGCCAAATCCTCTTCCCGGCAGAACAATCCCTGCCTATACTGCGGCCGTCAATTGTTCTGTGGCTCTGGCCGGGCAGTTGCTGATTTAAGTTCCGCAGCCTCCCTGCTGCCGGTTTAGGCTCCGCAGCCCTCCTGCTGCCGCTCACTCTGGCGTCTTACCCGCCGGGCCTTGTGCCCTTCGATGAGCCGATAGCCCTTCTTCACCGTCAGCCCCTGCACGACCACCGTAAACAAAATGGTCACATATGCCGTGTTCAGCACCACCAGATATGCTTCCTGGCTCAAAAGCTCCCTGGTACTCATGGCCAGGGCCAGGGACAGGCCGCCCTTCAGGGCACTCCAGGTCATCAGTGACACAAATTCCATCATACTATAGCTGCTGGGAATCTTATGCTTTCCCAACAGCAGGCTGGACAGGGCCACCCCGGCAAAGCGGGACAGGATCACCGCCGCAACAGACACCGGCACAATGAACAGGATATGGGAACTGATATGTACATTCAATGCTGATAGGCCGATCATCACAAACAGGACAGCGTTCAGGATACTGTCCAGTATCTCCCAAAAATCCACATACAGATTGTGCGGGTCATATACCTTACGCTTCCGCTCCTGCCCTCCCATCACATAGGCAAAATACATACCGCACACCACCGAGGCAATGACTCCCGAAAAGCCAAAATGCTCACAGACCGCATATGCCAGCGCCACATCCAGTACACTGATCAGAATCTGCCGCACCGGCTCCCGTGTCAGCTTCATCAGCTGCCCCAAAAGGAAGGACACCGCCAGCGCAACCACCAGGGCACCAAGCACCTCCTTAAGCATCACCACCAGAAAATTGCTCTCGCCGCCGTGACCCACAATGCTCTTAAAAAATACAAACAGCGCCACGCCTGTCCCGTCATTAAAAAGGGATTCGCTCTCGATCACAGAGGTCACATTCTTGGACAGCCCAAGCTTGTTCAATATACCGGTGGCGGCAATGGGGTCTGTGGGAGATACGATGCAGCCCAGCAGAATGCACAGCCAGATATCCACCGGCACCTGGAACAGCCTGGCCGCTCCCCAGAATATAGCGCCGTACAGCAGGGAAGATATCACCGTCGTCAACAGCGCCAGCAGACTGATGGCTTTCAGGTTCTGGCGGAATTTTCGCAGATTAACCTTACTGGCACCGGCAAACAGCATAAAGCAAAGCACCGTATCCAGCAGATACGCCTCAAACTCAAAGCTCGCAATCTGGTGCAGCGGCCCCGAGAGGGATTCCCCTGGTGCCAGCATGTCCACAAGCAGCAGCACAACACTGATCACCAGTGAAAAAAGAACAAGCGAAATGTCACTCTGCAAGTGAATCCATTTTTCATTGACCAGTCCAATCCCCACTATAAAGATCAATATGACAATGACAAAACCCATAATGCTCATTTTCAGTATGCCTCCCCCAATAAAAAAAGCCCTAATCGCCGTCTACAATCAAGGCTCCCTCACTATATTTTCCGTCTGCCATGCCTTTTCATTCTCATTTTTGCCCAGGCAGACAACACAACCACACCTGCTCCCAACAGGGCAGATGCCACTCCCAGAGCCAGGAGCATGTTGCCCACAGGAGAAAAAAACAACCCCATCACATTGCTCCGCATATTAATAATATGGTTAATCCTGTCTGCCAGCCAATCGCAGGACGCAGCCGCCAGGCAATTCATAATGCCAAGAACCAGCAGCGCTATGCCATATGCCCTATGACCGCTGAAGCTGCGCCCGTTCAGGAACCATAATCCGACGCCCGCTCCCACGATCCACAATACTGCCAGGATCAGAAACCAGTCGGACAATACTGCTCCTGCGACTCCAAATATCGCGGGCCTCTCATTGCGGTAACGTTCCAGAATGAGCCTGTCATCGAGCCCTAAATTTTCCCATATTATCCCGTATCGCTCCATGTCTTCGGCGGTAACATCATATTGCAAATCCC
Source organism: uncultured Lachnospiraceae bacterium (assembly GCA_947176785.1). Classification (GTDB taxonomy): domain Bacteria; phylum Bacillota; class Clostridia; order Lachnospirales; family Lachnospiraceae; genus Acetatifactor. Next base: position 10,490 of record CAMWSA010000005.1, on the reverse strand, counting down.
GGCAGACTTCCTCCCTGTATGTCTCCTCCAGCTCCGCAATATCTTCAAAGTCGATCCGGCCCTTCCCGGTCTTTTTCAACAGATCCTCCCGATAATCCCGCAGCTTTGCTGCAATGAAGGCTCTGGTATATTCCGCGTCCAACAGTTTTATAGCCCCCTGCTCCTCAATACCGGGAGTCTGCACCATTACCACAAAAAACTGAGCCATGGACATACGGTCCGCGATCTTCGTGATCTGCATCTGGGAAAACTCCCAATCCGCCGCCAGTGTTTCAATAGCCTTATCCCGCAGTCCGTATCGCAGGCTTCCGGCAAAGCTGCCTGTCAGTCCGATCAGGCATACAAATATACTAAGAACAATCGTAATTACTGTTTTCTTTCTGCGGTTCATTAGAATCCTTCTCTGCTCTCTCCAATATCACAGCACTACTTAAATGTATGATCAGAGTTATCGTAAAAAGGACCCCGAACTTGCGGGATCCTTAAGAGGTGCGAGCCGGATTTGAACCGGCGATAACGGTGTTGCAGACCGGGGCCTTACCACTTGGCTATCGCACCATGCATAAATGACTCCAACGGGAATCGAACCCGTGTTACCGCCGTGAAAGGGCGATGTCTTAACCGCTTGACCATGGAGCCATATCACTGGACGGCATTGCAAAAATCTGGAATGTTCTCAACCAAAATGTGACCTAACAAATGTATGTTACCACAGGATCACATTTTTTGCAATAGGGAAAATATATTTTAATTAATTTTTTCCGGAGCCATGCTTTAAGCATGGCTCCCGTCCTGTCCCCTGGCCAGGTATACTTTGTCTATGCGGATATGCTCGTCAAAGCTTATCATGTCCGCCTTCTTTCCCGGCTCAAGCACTCCGATCTCACGCTCTCCCAAAGCCCGGGCGGGATTTCGGGTCATCATGTTCACCGCCTGCCAGAGCGGGACGCCTGCTTCCTCGTACATGACGCGAACCAGCCGGTCCGCGGTTGCCACACTTCCGGCAATCTGTTATGGAAAGGAAAACCTAATCGCTGACGCGTATGACACGCTCCGGGCAGGGCCGGCATCAATTGGCTGTCTCCCGGAGAATCCCCATGACCACAAAGCGGGCGTCATCATACTTGTAGCTGCATGTGGCAAGGGTGAGGATTTGATCCTCCTCCCCGGGCATCACATCACTTGCAAACATCCCCTCCTTCTTCATACGGTCCAGCCAGCTTTTATACTCCTTTTTGGTGGCAAACTCAATCTGCCATGCCTCGCTGTCCGTATCCGTCACAAAGCCCGTAAAAATTTCCACCTGATAAGCTTTTTCCGGAGTTACCAGCCACAACACGGGATGGCTGTCATAGTATGCCTGGCTTTCATACTGGGCCAGGCTTGCAAACATGCTGCCGTTTTTCATGTGATGCCCGTGTATAATGCTGTTGGTATTGGAAAAATCCGTATTGTTCAAGCTGTCCATAAAAATGCTGCCGCATTTATTTTCCCTGCCGTCAAACATATGGGTAAGGTAATACGAATTGTCCTCTCCCTGTACCACCGGGTAATTGATCTTCGTGCCGGGCCCATAAATCCATCCGACCACATCGCTGTTTATGCCCCATAGGGCTTCAAAATCCACCTGGGGACATCGTCCATAATGTACTACCTTTGACGCTGTGTCCTCACTGCCCGGCTCTTCATCCTCTAAAGCCTGCGCATAATCTGCGGCCTGTCCTTCTCCGGCCGCAGGCATATCCTCCTGTTCATCCGGCAAGATGACATACTTCTCCAGGTCTTTATATGTGGCGCTGCCCCCCATATATTCCATCAGGATACCGGACAGGGCCACAATCGCCACGATTCCCACCAGATCCAGCAGGACGGCAATCATCACTTCCGATTTTTTCCACTTCTTATGCTTCATATGCCTTTCCCTATTCCTCATCCGACTGCAAAGCCGATGCAGTCTACACCGCACCGGCTTCACATATTACTCTATTTCATCCTCTTTTTCCCTGCACGGATTATTCGGATTTTGAATTCTCCGACCTGCGCTTATGGGTATATACCAGAACACCGGCACCTGCCACGGCAGCCAAAAGCACGAGACTCCATAAAATAGCCGCAACATTCATATTATCGCCGGTCTGCACCGCCTGCGTGGTAATATTGGTGCCTACATTCTCCGCAGGGGCGGGTGCAGGTGCGTTGTCCGTACCTGTGTTATCCTTGTTCCCCGTATCTGAACCGGAGTTGTTACCATTATCGGTATCCTTGCCGTTCGACTTCCAGGCTACCGCGAAGGGTGACGCGCTCAACACATGTACCTTCAGCCCCTCGTCCGTCTTGGTCACTTCCGGATATTCCACCGTACCCGGGATCTGTCCGTTCCAACCCTTTGTGATCAGATGGCTTACCGTAAAGTCGTAATCGTTTTTGTTGGTTCCCTCCGGGTAAGGCAGCACAATGTCTACGCCCTCGGAAGGTATGTTGGCCTCGGTCGCCTCAACGGGATCACCGCCGTTTATCCTGACCATAATCGTCACATCCCACACCACCGAAGAGGCACCGGCATAGGACTCCTTGACCACCGTATCCAACATATACTTTGTCAGTTCCTCTACCGTAGTACATCCGGTCTTCTCCTTGACGGCATCCGTCAGTGCCGATGCCGAAATACCTTCGGTCAGCTTGATATCCAGCTTAATGTCCTGTGGCTTCTTTCTCAGTCCGGCGATGGCATCTTCGATGGCTTTAGCCATAGCGTCTACTTTCGCCTGCTCTTTCTCATTGAGGCCGCGCACCACCGCATTTATCGCCGCTGTAACCGTGTCAAAATTCTCATACTCTTCTGCATTAAGCGCTCCCGCCTTCTCAATGGCGGCATCCACTGCGGAGTAATCCGCCAGTTCAGGCTTCTTCTCCAATGCGGCTATGGCATCCTCAATGGCTTTAGCCATAGCGTCTACTTTGGCCTGTTCAGAGGCATCCAGTCCCAGTTCCACTGCGTCCCATGCCGCCTCCACACCGGAGAAATCCACATAGTCGTCTGCGTTTAAGCTGCTTGCTTTCTTGATCGCGGCAATTACCTTGCTGTAGTCAGCAGAATTCTGATTATAAATCACATTATTTTCCGGATCAACCAGCTTCATATCGCTGATTTCCACCGTAGCGCCTATGATCGCCATACCATAGCGGATGGTGTCGCCTGTCTGGATTACGCTCTCTCCGGCCTTAAACTCCTTCGTGAAAGTTCCGTCCACGATATTGCCGGAGGCATCGTAGCATTTACCCTTGACAATCGCGTTATAGCCGCCCTTGCCGTTGGTTTTAAATACCACATCGTAGGTGCTGTCCAATACAAAGGGACTGAATCCGGGATTACCGTCACCGGTGTATTGTCCGGTTGCCCCGCCGGGCTTATACCAAAAGCCCTTCAATACTTCGTTCGCCCTGAATGCGAGAGTTGTATAAACGCCCGAGCCGTCTGCAGCAAAAGCACCCAGGTAGAAGCCGTTCTCATCACCCTTGCCTATCTTAGTCAGGGATGTCACTGTCACCTTCATGGACAGTTCGTGATATTCATCCACCTCCGGGAACAGCAGATAGCTTACATTTACGGCATCCTTGTGGGCGCCGCTGTCCCTGTTGGTACTCTGCATATTGCCGCTTTCCGCAACCTGGGTCAGGATCAGCTTGCCCGCCTCCTTGGTAACGGTTAGCAGATTGCCCTCGTCAACCACCTCATACTCCACAGGCAGTACTACCCGCTTGACACCAAAGGCGCTGATGGATATATCCCCCTGCACATTGGGTACCTGGATAATGCCCGTTTCCTTATCGTAAGTGTAATCCACACCAGGCACTGCCGTCTTGCCGCCAATGGTCACTTCCACAGTATCCGGCAGCACATAACCGGTCACTTTGCTCAGTGTAACCGCCAGATCTTTACCGATCGCCAGCTTATCCGCGCCTGCCACACTGATGTTTTCCGTATTGTAAGTTATACTTGCAAAAGCGTTATTGATCTCAATATTGGAGAACTTTGCCGTTCCGTAATTGATCAGGTCATTGCCCGCTCTGTTTGCGTCTACGGCAAATCCCACATAGGCCGTATCGGGCAGGTCTACGGTTAATGAGCCTACCTTCTGCCATACCAGGCCGTCTGAGGAGACATAACCGGTAAATTCATCGCCCTCTCTGGACAGCTTCAGCCATGTGCCCAGATAGGTATTACCCTCCTTGAAGGGCAGGTTGGCAATCAGGGGAATGCCCGCCTTTGCCGCAGCCTCGGGACTGTCGATGGTCTCGCTTATATTCTGCACATTTCCGCCGTCTGTCGCCCTGTTTACCATGAATGCCGACCATATGGTGGTCTCGTCTACTTTTACCATGGTAAATCCGAGCGCCGCCATGGCCGCATTGTCCTCCAGAGAACTTCTGAACATCAGGCCCTGGAAGGTGTGATTATCCACAGGCGTATAGGAATCAAATCTTGTAACGATCTCCACATTGCCCTCCATGGGCTGGTATACATAGAAGAAGTCGTCATCCGCCGCATTGGCAAGCTCGGGCCTTACCTTCCTGTTGCTGCCCTCGCTGGCACCAATCTTGCCGGCACCCTTGACGGTAAGCACGCCGTCAACCAGAGATGCCGTTCCCTTCACTTCGGGATTGCCGATATCTGTGCTTAACCATTCCCCTGTTCCTGCCGCAGAATTCACATGCAGTCTGGAGGTGTTGCTCTGGGTCTTATTTCCATCGTTGTCATAGGCCCTTACGGAAATATGATAGGTTCCGTCAACGGCGATGGAATCCGTGTAGGTATAGGTGTACGGAGCCGTCGTCGCAGTGCCCACGCAGACAGCGCCATTATAAAACTCTACCTTTGCGATCCCCTTATTGCTGGTTGCAGTGGCCTCTACCGTAACGCTTTCTCCCTCCGCCACTAACGTGTTATCCGGAAGATCAATGCTGACAGTCGGATTCTCCGCAACATGACTGGGGCTTGAAACCTCGCCTACCAGTTCGTTGAAGTATACTTCAATCCAGGAATAGCCATATGTATCCTTATCATTCTCATTTGCCAGGCACAGGGTCCTGCTGTCTGTGGGATCATTCTTATCCAGGCCATGAGCCTCTTCCCAGGCATCAGGAATACCGTCGTTATCGCTGTCCGCCTCTGAAGACTTACAGGTTTCAGCCGGGAAACCGCCCACCTCGTCCTGGGTGTTGATATAGGTACCGCTGTCTGTTCTTACCTGGGCCACGACTCTTGCGTCCACCGCATCACGGTGAGGATAAGTCGCACCCGCGCTGTTCAGTACCAGTTCGTAGCAGTCCTCTGCACTCCGCAGTGTGACATTGTCGAAGGCTTCCGACTGATAGGGAGTGCTTACCACTTCCGTCTGGCCGTCAGAACTGTCCAGCTTAAAGCCCTTGCTGTTGTCCGCAGTAACCTCGGGATTTCCCTCCAATATATTGCCGGCATAGTACACGCCGCCAATCTTATTGTTCTCGCCAAAGCTCAGCAGTGTATCGTTTAAGGCATCCCTTGTGCCCTGTCCGGGCTTCACATAGTTGTTGATATAGTTGGTGTAGGTAAAGCCGCCGCCATAGCATGCAAAATAGCCATGGTTGTACAGCACATTGTTATTCAACTGCACCTTTGCCACATTGGGCGGATTCTGTGCAGTGGGATCTCCCATATAGCCGCCTCCGATACGGGGGTTTCTGGAAGTATGGTTTGCCAGCAGATTATACTGGAAAACTGTGTTGTCGCCGCCAAAGATACCGCCATAGCCGTGACGGCCCTTGGAGTGTCCGGATACGGTCAGGCTCTCGGAGATCAGGCACCACTGTACCGTGCCGTTCTGTCCCCTGTATGTACTCAGCGTCTCGTCTGTATTCCAGCTGAAAGTACAGTGGTCAATAATAAAGGTATCATTGTCCCTGCCCCACAGCGCATCCATGGAGTCCCCGCCCTGGAGCAGATTCTCGGTGCCCACCCGGAAGCGGACATAACGGATAATAATGTTTTCGGAATCACTGATATTGGTGTCATATCCCGCTATCGTGATACCGTCTCCCGGCGCAGTCTGTCCGGCTATGGTAATATTCTTTTTATTCTTGAATCCCAGCGTGGATTGCAGATGAATGGTGCCGCCCACACTGAACACGATAATACGGCCTTCCTCCGGCGCGGTGTCAATACCATAGCGGAGGGAGCCTTCGCCGCTGTCGTCCAGATTGGTGACAACGTACACATCTCCGCCTCTGCCGCCGGTTGCAAGACGGCCGCCGCCCTCGGCGGTGGGGAATGCCAGCACTCCGTCAATCAGTTCGATGGGCGGCATTCCTTCCTGCTTCTCCCGCATATAGGTATAAGTGATATCATATACGGTTGCCTTGGAGCCTGCCACGTAGTAATAGTAGGTGTTGCCCGGCTCCAGCTGGAATGTGAACACCGTGTTTGCCGTTTTAATGTCATTCGGCCCGCCTACAAAAGAGGTATTTCCGTCTTTGTCTACGGTCACAAAATAATATTTCTTATTATTGCTGGAAGTAAATTTCGCCGCAATTTTAAGCGTCGTCTGCTGTGTTACGGTAAATTTGTATGCTGTACCGCTTGCGGGAACACCACCCTCTTTATGACCATCCGCATACTTTGGATTATTCGTCCCCGTAAAAGCACCTGCATAGTCTTTCCCGTCGATGGTTGCACTCTCCTTGGAACTGTAGGTAAGTTCCTCAAGCACAGTGATGTTCACCACTTCATCGCCATGATTGGTATCTATAGCCAGATTGTTCCCTTTAGCTACAGAAGCGGTATACTCTTCTAACTCCACTTCTTTCTCATAAGAGTAGGAAATATCATATACGGTTGCCTTGGAACCCGCCACGTAGTAATAGTAGGTATTGCCCGGCTCCAGCAGGAATGTAAACACCGTATTATCCTGCTTAACGTCATTCGCCCCGCCTACAAAAGAGGTATTTCCGTCTTTATCTACAGTCACGAAATAATATTTTTTATTATTCCCGGCAGCAAATTTTGCTGCTATACTAAGCTCTGTCTGCTTAGTTACCGTAAATTTGTATGCCGTGCCGCTTGCAGGAATACCGCCCTCTTTCTGCCCATCTGCATACTTCGGATTATTTGTTCCCGTAAAAGCACCTGCATAATCTTTCCCACCGATATTTGCGCTCTCTCCGGGTTTGTATGTGAGTTCTTCAAGTACGGTGATGTTCACTACATCATCACCATAATTGTTTCCTACGGCCAGATTGTTCCCTTTGGGCACAGAAGCCGTATATACCTCCCCCGCCCTTCCAAACGAGAAAAGAACACTGTTGTCATTACCGGATACACTGGGGAACATTTCCCCTGTATCAGCATCACCTGGCTCTTCTGGCAATGCCTCCTCCGGCTTGTCCGGTTCCGAGATCTCAGGGTTGTCAATCCCCGGCTCCCCAGGCTGGACATCCGCTTCATTGCCAGATGAAACGGTCGCCGCCTCGGTCTGCATCTCTTCTGCCTGTACGCTGCCCAGGGAACCAGGGGTTGGTAATATTCCCCCAATTACCATCAGCGCAACCAACAAAAGAGCTACAATTTGTTTCTTGCGTTTCATTTCTTTGCATCCTCCTTTGGTTAATTTTACCAACTAACTTCTTGCAAACTCCATAATAGCACAACTTTTTTTACAAAACAATATCTATTTTCAGCTTCTTACTTGAAAATTTGTAAGAAAAAAGAATCCTTAACAGATCCCTTTGGTTCCCGGAGCCTTTCATGCATAAAAAGGCCCGTAAACACGAATGTTTACGAACCTCCTGATTAACAATACATATACTTCCCAAAGTACGCCCCAAACCGGCGTCAGCCAGCTTAACGGCAAGCGCTCTTCCCGTTTGCGGCCCCGTCAATATGCGGCGGCAGGGGCCCGGCACGGGGCCTCAGGCAGCGTGCCGCCGGCCGGCTATAACAGTCCCGGGTCAGCCCGCATCACATCCGCCGGCATGCTGACCCAAAGCCGCCGGAATGCCCGCCGCCCTGTCCGTAAAGGCCCCGTTCCTCTCCTCTATGTACTCGCACAGTTCCCTGCCTCTCTCCGCCTCTTTTGCGCTTTTTCCGAATGTGGCCGCCTGGAACTCCAAGATCCGCCTGTCAGAAATAAACAGCCCGCTGCCGGCATTCCCCCTTGAAGCTGTCCCGCAGTGCCCGAAAATGTGGCTGTATTCCAGGGAATCGTTGCAGTGAAGCGCCATTTTTTGCCCAAAATATGTCTGTGTCCTGTTATTGAGCGCACTGGATGCGGCGGCTGTGATGATGATGGATATCCCCACCCCCTGCGCCTCTCTGCACAGGCTGCCTGTCTGCTCCGCCTGTTCCGGAAAATATTCCTTAAATTCAGCCATATTGTCGATCATCAGCACGACCAGAGGCATATCCGTATACCCGGCCCCCATATAGGAGGCAAAGCTTCCCACCCCTCTGTCCGAAAACGCCTTTTTCCGCCGGGTCACAAGGGTATCAAGCAGTTTGAACAGGTTCTTACATTTCTCTTCCTCACCGGATAGCACTACGCCCCCCACATGCCTGGAAAACTCAAAATTTTTGAGCGCCATGCTTCCACAGTCGATTATATACATATTGACCTGGCCGGGAGAATACTTTCGCATAATGCCATACGCAATCGTCTGCAGCAGGGACGTCTTCCCCGATTGTGCCGACCCCACAATGTAAATATTGTCCCTGGAAAGCTCCAGCTCCAGAATTCCCTGCCGCTGCTGTTCCGGATCATCGTACCATCCGACGGGGATGGAATATCCCGGGGTACCCGCATCCTGGTAACTCAGTTCGTCGGTCTTTATAATTGTTTTCAGACTTGGCAGGCATATTCCCGGCAGCCTGCGGATGCCGCCCGCCGCGCAGTATGTCCTGACATAATCGACTATGGCATTCAGCTGGGATCTGTTCCCGCTGTCACTGTCGTCCCTTTTGTTGGTATAGATCAGCTTCTTTTTGCCCCACTGGTTTCTCTCATAAACCGCATACACATTTTCCTTTGCGTCATTGCCCGCAGGAACGCCCGCCCCACTGTATGCCGACTGTATCAGTTCAAATATCTCGTTATTGCCAACCTGGAAATAAGCCCTTCCGGGTTCCACAATCTCCGCCGCCAGGGGCGTTTTAATCACCTCAATGCTGTCCTCCCTTGTCTGCACCTTCAGGCAGAGCTTAAACTTGGAGTTTGACCAGATCTGGGCATCCACCAATGCCGGCTTCTGGGTTGCAAGAATCAGATGGACTCCCAGGGTGCGGCCGATATGGGCCGCCGATATCAGTTCCCTTATAAAATCCGGGTATTCCGCTTTCAGCCCGGCGAACTCGTCCACGATTACGATCAGATGGGGCATGGGCCGCTTTACTCTGTCTGCCTTATACAGCCTGATATAATCATTTATATGATTGACCTCCGCCTCCAAAAGCATTTCCTGCCGCTTTACGATTTCAGCCCTTATGGACAACAGGGATCTGTTTATCTCACGCTGGTCTATATTGGTGACGGCACCGATCAAGTGGGGAAGACCGGCAAACTGGTTCGCCATCCCGCCGCCCTTAAAGTCTATGATCACAAATCCCACCTCATGCGGATGATACAGCGTAGCCATGGACAGGATATAGGTTTGCAGGATTTCACTTTTTCCGGAGCCTGTGGTCCCCGCTACCAGGCCGTGGGGGCCATGCCCGTCCGCCCTGTCGCTGATGTCCAGAATAACGGTCTCATTATTGCTTTTCACCCCGATGGGGGCCGCCAGAGTCCTGTGGGCCTGGGCCTCTTCCCAGCGCCGGCCCAGATCCAGGTCTTCCACGGAAATGATCCCCAACAGTTCAAACAGGGTGATCTTCTTTGTCAGCTGTCTTTCCAACGTGACTTCATCCACATAGATGGCTCCCAGCCTCAGGGCCACTTCCTCCGCCACCTTGTTTGTGATCGCCGGATATGCGAAGGAGACCGGGTTGTCCCCGTTACGGGATCTCAGGATTTCCCCCGTCCCCCCGCCGTCAAGCCTTATGATCTCTGTACAGCCCCGGGGAATTTTTTCTTCATGCTCTTCCAGGAATACAAAGGTAAATCCATAGGCTGCACAATTTTTAACGTATTTTGAAACAGGATAGGTTCCGATCATGGAGGCATCCGTCACAAACACGACATAACGTTCCTCAAATTGACACTCCTTTTTCCCGGCCAGCAGCGCCTCCCTCTCCGACAATATCACATAGAGATTTTCCAGAAGGAGATTCTTGCTCTCCTCATCGCAGACTATGTTCCTTACATCCAGTTTATCGTTATTGACATTTCTCAGCCAGCGCACCCATTTAAATTCCTGCACATATTCCTGATCCAGCAGATAGACCAGCTTTACATCCCGGTAAAAATGTCTGATGGCCAGATCCAGCGTCATATTGCGCAGAAGCTGGCTAAGCTGCTGTGCCG
>CAMWSA010000004.1 GCA_947176785.1 uncultured Lachnospiraceae bacterium | reverse complement strand
AAATTGAACCTGGCAAAGCCGTATCCCACCAGCGTGCAGACCGAAATCTGCAAAACCGCAATGGTGAAGGAGATCACCAGGGAATTTACAACCCCCTTGCCGTATGACATAAGTTCGGCTGCCAGCCGGTAGTTGTCTGTGGTGAAATGCTCCGGGATTGCGATAACCATAGGGTTATACAAATCCCTCTCCTCCATGAAGCTGACCGAGATCTTGTTAAAAATCGGCTGCAAAATCATGAAGCACATGCCAAAGAGGAGAATGAAGCGGCATATCTTAAGCACAACATTCAAAACCGTCTTCTTCAGCAGATAACCCTCTGATTTTCTGTTTCGCTCCCAGAAGTTACTATTCTTCCGTTTTGTAACCGCTTTAGTCATAATAGTAAACCCCCTTTGAAATAAAGAACGAACTTATGCCCACAAAGGCGATGACAATTATAAAGTAAATCCATGTCATGGCCGACGAAAAACCGTAATTGATCTGCTCCACCATGACTTTGGTAATCTTGTCTATCACCTCGTTGTCCGATCTCATGCAGAAATCAATGATGGTATAAATCCAGTTCACCAGGAACATGGAACTGATCATGGGGAAGGTGATCTTCCACAGGCTCTCCCACTTTGTACAGCCCTCAATATCCGCCGCCTCATACATGCTGGTGGAGATGGTCTGCAAACCCGACAGGAAGATGATAATCTGGATGCCGGAGGAGATCGCTATATTGTAGATATTATCAATAATCTCAAAAACGGTCTCAAAAGCCCGGACACCCACGCCCGCCGTCCGCAGGATATTCTCCACCGCCGCGGTGATGCTCAGACCGGTGGTATTTTCCTCAATTGCCACCTGCACCTGCGCCATCAGGGAGTTGTCTGTCTCCAATCCCAGTATAACACCAGATGAGAGGATAACCGGCAGGAAAAATATGGCTCTTACCAGGGCCCTGCCCTTAAACTTCTGGTTCAGGATCAGCGCCACGAAGAAGCTGAATACCATGATGGCAAGGGAATCCACTATCATCCTGGATATCTCCTCCGTCAGAAGCCGGGTAAACTCCGGATCTATCCGGAAAGCACGGATATAATTATCAAGCCCCTTCCAGACCGGATCAAAGGTGCCCGCGCCCACTTCCACGGTACAGAAGCTCATATACAGCGACTGGAAAAAAGGCTGGATCATAAACACCAGAAACCCGATAATGAAAGGCGATATGAAGATATATCCCGCTATTGCCTTACGTCTTTGAAGACCCGCTAATTTGTTCTTCTGTTTCTTCATCTCTAACAACCCTTTCTATTTAAGTTCCGCATCCGCCCTGCCGGGGATCAATATCAGGACGCCAGGCGGCCTGATATTGATTCGCACACTGTCCGGACAAATGCCGATTAAGTTCCGCATCCGCTCCGCCAACACACAGCGCCATAGCAAGCTGATGCTGCTTATTCCTTCGACAGACAACCTACCGGATCACCTTGTAATCCCTGGCAGGAACCATTGTCCCGTCCTCCGCCGTCTGATCCAGATACCCGTAATTGACATAGACTCTGGTTCCGTCCTCATACACGGTGCAGGACAGATCTGCGTTAATCTGCTGATGCCCTGTCATTTTCTGGTTAAAGGTGTGTCCCAATTCCGCATTGTATCTGCTGTAGATATCCACCAGCCTGTCATGCCATGCGGCATAATCTGAGCCGAAGTACTCTGTGTAAAGGGTTTTTTGAAGAACAAAAGCCGTCTCGTTCATCAGGGTGAAAGATAAGCCTGCTCCATATTCTGCGCTGCGAAGCAGTTCATCCTCCGTCTCGCCGGTGAGGTTCAGCGCCTCTCCGGTGTAATTCACGTATCCGTGCAATGCCATCTGGTAGAAAGGCACATAGGTGTCGATAATGGTATACTCGCTGCCCTGCAGTTCCATGTTGGTGATCATATCACAGTACGGGGCCACATAGTCGTTGCCCATGTTGATCATGATATTCCGCCCCTGGTCCGCCAGGTCCCGGATCTGTTCCGCCTGCTGGTTCAATACCTCCTGCCTGTGGCGGGTATCGCTTTCGTAATAGTCAGCAGACAGATCCTTGCCGGTCTCCCTGAAGGAGATCCCTGCGCCATATTTTTCCGAAGCCGCCGCCAGATTCGCCGTCATCTCCGCCGCAATGTCCGGATGCAGCAGATAATAGCTGTCCAGCTGCTCCCGCTTACCGTAGGAAATCGGGTTATACTCAAACAGTTCAGCCTTCTCCTTGCTGATAAAGCGCGCCGAATCGGTAAACACGAAGAACCCGTTGAGTATCCCGCTGTCATATGCGTACTGGGTCACGCCGTCCAGGTAAATGTCAACCCCCAGGCCCTTGGCCGTGTCAATCGTGTTCTGCAAGTCCTTCTTGCTGCCCAGGCTGGATACGGGCTTCACCTTACTGAGCAGCTTCTGCTGGATACCGCCGTTGGCCCATCCGGTCAACTTCACCGACATATTGTTCAGGCCGTCCGCATTCAGCTGCGTGATCATATTGGCCGCTTCCTTGAAAGATGTCAGCTTCAGTGGTCTGGAAACGGGAACGCCCAGAATCTGCTTCACCTTGTCAACCGCTCCCACAATCTCCACCGCCACCGGGGCCTCCGTATCATCGTTCATTGCCAGATAGCCCTCGTATTTATCCACCAGATATGCCTGATAGTCCTTGGCCATGTCCGAATAACTGCCGCTGTCCACAAAGCTGTAACGCTGCACCAGGCTTCCGTCGGGAAGTTCGGGAATATAGACATAAATACTGCTGTTGGCGATCTCGCCCACGTCGTACTTCTCCCGCAGGGCAATGCTGTACACCGCATAGGCGTAATTGTAGCTGTTCATTCTGCCGGAGATATCCGCCCTGATGGAGGCATAGGCCGCGCCGTCCTCCAGGATACAGATAAAGGAATCCTCTCCCTGGCTGATACCATATACATTAAAGTAGTTCCGGGTGTTATGCACCACTGCCTCACGGTTCAGGGCCATATCCCAGCCATACATATTGGCATAGTAATCGTTCTGTGAACTCTTGCCGTTGTTAAAATTGATTAGTGCGCCGCCGCCCTCCGGCACCATCAGAAAGCCCTGATCGTCCATGCCTCCCGTGCCAAAGAAAGGCAGGAGGGCCAGATTGGAAATGGGATACTGAGACTTATATGCAATCTCCTGCAGCGGTACCTCCACCAGCAGGTCATCCCCATCCAGGCGGTAGATTACGTTCACATTGTAGATAGGCTTGTTAAAGCTGCTCTCCGCAAAGTTCAGTTCCTTGTCCGCCTGATAGTCCTCCATGGTATAACCGATCTCCTCAAAGACACCCTCAAACTTGCTCTTTAAGTTATCCTTGATGGTATCACGCAGCACCCATATTACCTCCTCCGCCAGAATCGGGTAATTGGTCAGAAGCTGATCCTTATCGTCATTCTTTCCCAGATTATTGATATCGTATTTCTTATAATACTCTTTGACCAGGCTGGAGTTGACCTGATCCATCAGTCCCAGCCACTTCTGGAAATCCTCGTCCGTGACGACGGGGGGGATGATATACTCCTTCTCCGTATCGCCGATGGAGTAATAGACCTTCACATAGTCATCACCCATCTCTATGTCGTAAACGCCCTTTGCAATGCTGTAGTCATAATTGTTGTACTTGGCATCCACGCCGTTCTGGGTACTCCAGGTAATCTCCATCGTGGACTGCAGCTTTCCTCTCTCGCTGGTCAGCGCCAGGGTGTCCGACGACGCGTCCACGGGGTTGGAATACCACACCTTGCCGCTGGACTTAACCTCAATGGTAAAGTGGGTATTGGTGGGGTCCATCACGAATTTCAGCGCCTCATTCTCCAGCACCAGTTCCGTCTCTTCCCCTTCCCAGCCATTGATCCGAATGATCTCTTCCTCGTCCTCCGCATCACGGTAATTCAATATGACCAGCACACCGACCAGGATCACCAGTGCGACGATACCCGGCCCAATCAGGCTTTTCAGCTGCCGGATCAATGCCCTTTTCAATTCTGCTTTTCTTGCCGCTTTGTCTCTATACATGGTTTGGTTTCTCCCATCTGCCTATCAGAGTAGGCATATATCCTCTCATACCGCTTCCGGCGGCACAACTGCTGCCGGCCTCCGTCACAATCGGAACAGTATCTCCCTGCCCAGGGAAATGAAGTATGACACACCCTGCGTAATCATGCTGAAGAACAATAGCAGGATAAACACCATTACCAGCATCGCAAACAGGGACGCAATGGTGAACAGAACATTCTTGCCCATGGAATACTCATGGATCTGCATCATGGCCGCAAAGATCAGCGCTATAGTCCACACCAGGGACACGGCGCTTAGCACCGTATAGAATTCCCGCTCATCCACTGTCACAAAGTTACTGAAAATCATCAGGGGGAACTGCATCAGCGGGTAAGGGGTCAGCGCGTAACAGGTAGCCATATACACCTGCCCCAGCTTGCCCTTACCGTCGAACAAAGTGGTCAGGGCCCAGTTCCCCACCACCCAAAGCAGAAGCGGGAACAGCACACTGGCTATATACAGGAAAATATTGATGCCCTCCCAGTACACCGTCAGGAATATAAAGCTGGTGTAGCGCAGCTTCATGACCCTGACCAGCAGCGTCAGAAACAGGATGGTGTTGGCCGCCGCAAGAGACCCCCTCCTCTCGTGGGTCAGATCCCAGAACCCGTCCAGGGGATGCGTGATGCAGTACAGGGCAAACCTTAAAGTTGCAAGATAATGCGCAAATCTTTCTTTCTTTTTCAATGAAGCTATCATAACGGCCTCCGTTTACATTCTGAAGATGTCAGCAGTGTCGATCTCATGCTTTATTTTCTTGACCTTGCCTATGGCCAGGGGAACAATCAGCACTGCAAACACAACGATGAAGATGACTACGATATGCTCCTCCACCCACTCCTTGCGGTACTGCTTATATGCCTTGGAATAGTTCTCATCGTCATATTTCAGTTCAAAATATTCCATGGCTTCATGATAACGCTCCTGGCGCAGCAGGGAACGCCCAATGCCGATATAGGCCAGGTCATAGTTGCCGTTCAGATCCATGACCTTCTGCCAGGTCTCGCCGGACGCGGCATACTCGCCATCATCAAACTGGTCGATGGCCTGGTAAACCAGACGTCCGAACTCCGTCGGGGTAAACAGGGTAATGGCACAATCCTGGCTGTCCAGCACCAGCAGATCCTGCCCCATGTGCTCCAAAGCCACCGGATAGCGGAAGTATCCGTCCATATTGCCGTTGCCGCCAAAGCCAAAGAGCATACGTCCCTGGTCATCGTAGCCGAACAGACGTCCTCTGACCCGGTCCAGCGCCACATATACATCATTTTCAAAGACTGTAATATCACAAAAACGGGACGGGCCCTCGTAACCGCCCGCATTGCCCCAGTACAAGTCCCCGATTATATACCACTCGCCATTGCGCACCAGGATATCGTTGCCCATCAGGTTCAGCTTACGGACGGCATCCGCCGCACCCGAGTCCAGGTCATCGTCGGAGGCATTGCCGTTGACCGCATAAATGAAGCCCTCGTAGTCCATATAGATATTGTCGTACTCCGTGGGCACGAAGGATTCCATCTGTGCCCTCTGTTCCTCCGTAGCGATCTTCTTCCAGATATAGTCCACAAAGTCATAGGTAACCTTGGTGGCTCCTACGAAGCCGGAGAAAACCCCGTCATTCTCATATTTGATCAAGCCCTTGTTGATACCGGATGCTATACAATACACACGGCCCGCCGTGTCAATCGCAATCTTGTTCGGCGTAAAGGTGATCGTGGGATCCAGGGTATTGTCCACGGGTTTGTCAAACTGCATTAAATAATTTAAATCTGCGTCCAGCTTCAGGATGCGGGCGTTTCCCCTGTCTGCTATGAAGAGTTCCCCTGCCTCGGAGACAGCGATGTCCGAGGGACTGGACAGAGTTCTGACCTCCACGTCTCCCTTGAACTCCTCTATGATCTGCTTTACCCGAAAGCCTGCCTTGTCAATCTTCTCCAGCACCACGATCCGGTTGTTGCCCGTGTCACAGACATAGAGCAAATTGCCATACGCAAACATGCCCTGAGGGTTTGCGAAATTCTTTTCCAGCCCCAGATCCGCAGCGGTATATACCTCCTGAACCGTATAGGCATCCGGAGAGTCCTGCACGTCTCCCCAGTAATCATAATTGAAGCTGTAACTGCCGTCGTCAGTGGCGCTCACCGCCAGGGAGGAACCCACCAACATCACGGCGCTTGCCAGCAGCACGCCGACTCTCTTTATTATTTTTCTCATACGCCACCTCGCTCCTCTATCATTTCCCCATGCCGCTTTCTCACTAATCCTTCAGACCGGAACTTGCCATGGTCTCCAGGATCTGGCTCTCTGAGAGAATGAAAATACAGATCGGCACTGCCATTACAATAACCTGTACCGCCGCCGACTGGCCGGTCCTGGCGATACCGCCGCTCTGGATCTGCTGCAGCGCATATACCAGCGTCTTCTTCTCCTCGGAATAGATGAAGGTTGCCGCCCTGTTGTTCCACAGGTTCTGTACGGCGAATATAATCAGCGTCAGCCAGGCGGGCTTAACATTGGGCATCACGATACCGGAAAACACCCTCCACTCGTTGGCACCGTCAATCTTGGCCGCCTCGATCAGGGAGGTGGGCAGCCCCTCCATGAACTGCTTCATCAAAAACAGTCCGGTGGGCATTGCGAAAGCCGGGATAATAATAGCCCAGTAGGTATCAATCCAGCCCAGGGAGTTGATAATCAGGTAGTTGGGGATGGATGTCACGTATCCGCTGAACATCAGGGCCACGGTGACTAACTTAAAGAAAGTCTGCCCGCCCGGGAACTCATATTTCGCCAGCACGAAAGCGCCCATGGAGGCCACGATCAGATGCCCGAAGGTACCCACTACCGTAATGAACACGGTGTTGAATATGTATCTGGAAAAAGTCACCCAGGACTTGCCCATGGTCACGAACAGGTCGGAGAAGTTATCCAGTGTGGGGTTCTGCGCAAAAATGCTGGGCGGGAATCGGAACAACTCATCCAGAGGTTTCAGTGCGGACTCAATGGCATACACCAGCGGGAACACCATAGCCACAGCCATGAGCAGCAGAAAAAAGTAAACGAAGAAATCTCCTACTCTGGACCGGTTGGGCTGTCTTCTCTTTAATATTACATGTCTCGGTTGCTTTTCTCTTTTCGCTTCTTTTCTCTTTTTGCTCATATCAGGTTCCTACTCTTCTCAACAGACTTTGAATTGCTTTGTTACACAGGATCATCACCAGGAACAGCATGGTTGCTATAGCCGACGCATATCCCATCTCAAATCTGGAAAAACCATAGTCAAACAGGTGGGTCACAACGGTACGGGCCGCATAGTCCGTACTGGGGTAGCCGCAGAGGGCCATGGTCACGTCACAGACGCCAAAGGACTGGGTAATCGCCATAACGGCACCGAACATCAGCATGGGCTTCATATTCGGCAGCGTGATAAACCACAACTCCTGCCAGCGGTTCTTCACGCCGTCAATGCAGCCCGCCTCATACTGGGATCGGTCCACGCCCTGGAGACCTGCCACGAATGACAGGAAGCCCATGCCCAAACTCATCCACAGAATAACCACCATACAGATGGGCAGCATATAGGCCGGATTGGTGAGGAACAGAATCGGGGCGTCAATCAGGCCCATATCAATCAGCATCGCATTCACATATCCGTAAGCATCGCCCCTGAAGAACACGGAGAAGATGACGAACACATTGCCTGCGATGGATGGTGCATAGAACACCACCACCGCAATGGTCCTGATCCACCGGGGGAGTTCGTTGATCAGCCAGGCGAACAGGAAGGACATCATATATCCCAGCGGCCCGGTGATCACCGCAATCATGAAAGTATTTTTCACACCCTTCAGGAAGATGTCATCCTGCAGGATCAGGCTGATATAGTTCTGCAGTCCGATAAACCTGGGAGACTCCAATATGTTGTAGTAGGTAAAGCTGAAAAAGATGGAACTGCACACCGGCAATATGTAAAACAGTGTGAACAGGATCGCATAGGGGGCCAGGAACGCATAACACATCTTTGCCCTTTTTGCCTTTTTCACCGCCACCCGGAAATTATGTTTCCGGAGGGTGACATATTTCTGTAAATATTCTTTCATTCCGCTTACTCCCCTCCTATTCCAACGGCAGGCCAAACTCGCTTCGCTTCTTGGCCAACTCTTCGTTGATCGTGATGGCGTAATCTATGATGGTCTCTCTCGGATCATCCTTGTCGTTGATCACCTTACGGATGGCGTTGGTGATATGACGTCCTGTATAGTAACCGCCCGGCACCTCCCGGATGCCCACGGTCTGCTGCCACTGGGCCATCAGCACCTCAATATCGTCCGCGCTCCAGGCCAGCTGGGAGAATGCATTGATATTGGCTGTGGCATATCTGGCGGAGGAACCCAGCAGGGCCTCAATCTCCCGTCCGAAACGGACCTGTGTGTCCGTCTGTGCCCACCATTTCATGAACTCCCATGCATTCTGCTTGTTGTTCTCGTCCGCCTGTCTGATCATCATGGTTGCGCTGCCGGTGATAAAATCCGACCGGTCTATGTAGGTTTCACCCTTCTCATCCACCTTCTCCGTGCCGGGGATCAGGGTGAAGTCCCACAGGCCCCGGATCTCAGGCGCTGATACCATCAGAGTGTTGTAAGTCGCGTAGTTCGCCACACCGATGGGCATCTCGCCGGAACGGAAGCGGCTGACAAAATCAAAATAGGTAGGAATGCCGTAGTCGTTAAAGTACTTGATATAGTCCGCCATGGCTTCAACGCCGGCTTCCTCGTCTACAGTGGTCCTGGTGCCCTTCTCGTTGTACAGATCACCGCCATACTGGAACAGCAGACTGAAGTACATGCTCAGATCCGAAGCGTTGGAAGCCACCTGGGTACTGGCCGCCGCATTGCTGCTGGACCCGCCCGCGCTGGGAAGGCCGATGGACATGTTGTTGCCCTGGATGGTAGGCAGCATCTCAATCAGTTCCTGCCAGGTATCCGGCACCTCCAGTTCCAGCTGCTCCAGCACATCCGTGCGGTAGAACAGCACATTGAAGGTCTGTGTCTCCGGCACTGCGTAGATATGGCCGTCCAGCGAATACTGTTCATAGGAACTGGGCGTATAATTGGCAAGCACTTCCTGATAATCCGGGAATTGGGTTATATCCTCCACGGAATTACGCAGGGCGTAGTTCACAGGCTGGTCGGCTCCGATGGAAAGCACCACATCCGGGCCTCTTCCTGCAACCACTGCCGTCAGCAGGGCATCCGCCGCAACGATTTCCACATTGACCTTTATGCCGCTCTGGGGAGTGAAGGTGTCATCCACCATGGATTTCAGGATGGTGCCCTGATCACGTCCGGTAAGAACCCACACCTTGACCACATCGCCGCCGTCTTCCTCGTACACATCGCCCACCGCATCGTAATCCACAATGAAGGAAGCCACAAAGGAACGGACTTCATGGGCTACTTTCTGGAAGAAATTGGCGCTGTCCTTCTCCGGCCGGGCCTGTGTGCCGCTGACCACGATATAGTCGATATCCAGTTTGGACTCGCTCATATTCAGGATCGCTGTGCCCAGGGCGGTTATATTATCCTTAAAGGTTGTAAACTCGGTAGTGATCTTACCCGGCTTTTCCAGAAACCGTTCCAGCTGCTGGGCCAAGGTCTGGGCGGTGGCAATCTTATCCGCTTTCTGCCCGCTGTAGGCCACCACGTCATCCACCACCTTGTAGAGCCTCATCCTCTCCAGGTCCATGGCCTCCATGACTTCGGGATAATTGGTATCAATATGATAGTCACGGTAATGGTCAGGCGTGGCACCGGTATACACCAGGATGGTCCTGTAAATCTGGTTCAGCCGGAAGGTACAGTCCTCCAGTTCCTCCATGATGGGGCCCATCTCCCCCAGAGTGGCCTCCAGGCGCAGGGTATGGGTGCCCTCCGTCAGATAGAACTCATAGGGATTGCCCTCCTTATCCCCCAGGGTCTTGCACTCCCAGTCGTTTTTATAGTCAAAGGAAATGCTCTTGGCCTCCTCAAAGGGAATCACGCCGTCTATGTACAGGGTGCGGCTGGACACGCTGCCGCGGGAGTAGTTCTGCCGCCCCTTGACCGTTATGTTGTAGTAGCCGTCCTCCGGCACCTCAATGTCCCACTGCACCCACTGTCCCGCGCTGCTCCAGGCGT
Source organism: uncultured Lachnospiraceae bacterium (assembly GCA_947176785.1). Taxonomy (GTDB): domain Bacteria; phylum Bacillota; class Clostridia; order Lachnospirales; family Lachnospiraceae; genus Acetatifactor. The sequence continues at coordinate 17,122 of CAMWSA010000004.1, read as the reverse complement.
CGCCGCCCACGTAGTTCAGTACGGTGCGCATCACTGTGTAGGGCTGAGTGGTGGGCGAGGATCTATCGTACTTCGCATACAAGGAGGATTCGGAACGAACGGTGGAATCCTCACCCTGTACCACTTGTGTATAAGAAAGCCCCAACCCGGAAGCTGCACTCCCGGTCTGCTTGGCTCTGTACTCTGCGTAGGTATCCATCTCCGTCACCGGCAGGATCTCCATACCCTTTATCACCATGGGCTCGTTCACGGCCTTCAGGCTGACAGTGTTGACACCCTTCTCCAGATAGAACATATAGGGATCGGAGATATATCCCATGCTGTCCTCGCAATAGGCGCTCTGCCACTCAAACACCTCCACCTGGGTGGGGCGGATCTCGTTGCCCTGATTGTCCACACGGACTTCGCCGCCGTCGGTCCAGATGCGGGTGAACTCCATGTTGGCCGCATCGTCAAAGGGCAGTTCGCCGTTGATATAGATGGCCCGCTCCGCCGCCACGCCCCTGGACTCAGGCACCAGATATTCCAGCGCCACGTTGTAAAAGCCCGCCTCGGGAACTTCCACCTCCCAGGTCACCGTGGACTTGGTGTCTGTAAACAGGGATTTAGCAGCGCCCTCATAGTCGCTGTAAACCTCCACGCCGCCTTCCGAAGTGTAGGAAAAGAGATCCAGCGCCACCTCCGCCCGAGGACGCGGGGCATCCGCATGGGCATTGAGATAGCGGGTGTAAGTTCCCTCCCTCACCGCACCCTCCGCATCGGCAGTCAGATCATGGCCCGCATACTTATCTTCAAAGGTCTCCACCCCCCTCAGGCTCAGCAGCATGCAAAATACCGCAAACACCGCAATCACGCCTATAAGTATGAGTAATTTTTTGACAGTCTTATTCATACATGCCTCCCTGTGTACCTATAGTAAACGCCAATGACTTCCTGATGCCGTTTACTATGACAAAATAAAAATCATCATGCGGACTTCGCACTTTATGCTCATTATTATATCTTTGTATCGCTGTTCTGTCTCCCTATTTTTTGCTATTTACTCTTCACACATTGCTTACTTTTTGAGAAATTTCAAAAAAAATATTGTGCAATATTTACTTTTCAGACCTCAGATGTTAAAATATACACATAGAAATTTCCCTTGTTTTCAGGCATTTTGGGCGCTTTCCCCACAAGGATACCGCCCCGATCCATGAAAATACAAGCAAAAATTGGGTAATATAGCAATATTTGCTTACCCGGTCATTGAGGTGACGCGACAATAAATTTGAAATTTTTGGAACAGGCTTTTGTTGTAACATTGTACAGATAAAATATTTTCATAAGTAAACAAAACTTCCTGATTCGGATAGACGCAGTACGGCAGCCAGTGGGTGGATTTGGCCCGGGCAGATTTCGGATGCGCAGAAAAGAGGCACGAATGGCAGATTTGAAAATAAATGGCAACTTTCTTGATTTTTATGGGATCAACCACGATTTTACCGGCATTCGGGATGTGCGGGACTCTCAGGAGACCGTTTCCTTCCATAATAATTCCACGATCCGCATATGGCCCAACACCCAGGTGGATAACTTTGAGGCCCACTGGCATGCCGCTCTGGAAATCATCATGCCGGTGGAGAACTTCTATGATGTGCGCGTAGGGGAGAGCTGCTACCATGTGCAGCCCGGGGAGATCATCGTGATCCCGCCGGGAGATCTGCATGAGCTCCATGCGCCGGACAGCGGCAGCCGCTTTATTTTCATGTTTGATATCTCCCTGATCACCAGACTGAAGGGCTTTGTAGGCATCCAGTCCATCCTGTCCCAGCCCCTGTATGTGACCAAGGACACCTATCCCCAGATCTACGAGGACGTGTACCAGCTTCTGATCCAGATGCGAAATGAATACTTTAATAAAAATGAGTATGCGGAACTCACCATTTTTGCCCTGCTGCTGACCTTTTTCACCAAGTTCGGCTACAACCATATCAACGCCAGCAATCTCTTTCCCAACGTCCGGCTGTACAAGCAGAAGGAATATATTCAGAAGTTTAACAGTCTGATGGAGTATATAGACGTACACTACATGGAGGAGTTGAATCTGGAGGATATCGCCGAGTCCACAGGCTTTTCCAAATTTCACTTTTCCCGGCTGTTCAAGCAGTACACGGGTTTTACCTTCTGTGACTATCTGTGCCACAGGCGCATCAAGGTGGCGGAGGAGTTGCTGGCCCGGCCGGACCTGTCCATCACTGAGGTAGCCCTGCAGGCCGGTTTCCCCAGCATCTCCACCTTTAACCGCCTGTTCAAGCAGTACAAAAACTGCACGCCCAGCGAATACCGCTCCAGAAACAGCCGTACCCTGCTGGACGACAGCCCCTATGCCTGATAGCTAAAATCCGTAAACACCGCTTCCCCGCCGCTCTCCTGGGTGGCATACACCGCCAGGGCAAAGCGGCAGCCGGTGAAGTGGTCCATCCTGAAATACAGCCTGTGTCTCTCTCCCACCGTCTCCCACTGTCCGCCGTTCTTCCAGGCAAATTCCACCGTATCCGCCATATCCGTGAAGTTGGCGGATATTCTCACCCGCGCCACCGGGCCGGGCAGGGCAATCCGGTCCATCACCCCGCCGGGCATGTAATCCTGTGTGGTCTTTCCTGCCAACGCAGAATTCTGCAGCGTCCTGGTGATCACCACCAGGTAATAACTGTTCAGCGTCCTGGTGATCCCGATCATACCGTAACAGCCCTGCAGCGCGCATAGCCCGGCGCAATCCCCCTCCCGCAGGGCGGAGCCGTCCACTGTCACCTCCCCGCTGCAGCGGGGGTAGAACATCCTCTGGGTCAGGGTATTTTGGGCCTGCAATACGTTGGTGCAGACCTTGCCCGTGCGGACCCACAGTCCCCCCTCCTCCTTCAGCCCCCACAGTCCGGGATCAGGGTCATGATTCCACTGCCACTGCCTTTTCAGTTCAAAGCGGCCCTGCCAATCCCGCAGGCAGGGGAAGCTGTCCGATGTGCAGAGCGGCTCATACCGGTATCCCGGGCGATTGCTCTTCATCGACGTGATGGCAGGCACCTTGCCGTCACGGCCAAATACCGGCAGCTCCCCCTGCCAGGTCACGGGCACCAGCACCGGCATGCGCCCCACCGCGCCGTGGTCCTGGAACAGCATGGCATACCATTTGCCCTCCGGTGTATCCACGATGCCGCCCTGGGCCACCCCCTGGTTGTGGAAGCCCATATCGTCACTGAGAACCTCATGCTCCGTGAATTCCCCCTCCAGGCAATCCGCCACAAAGCACACCTGGGTACGCCGGTCCCTTCCCTTCTCGCTGGGCCAGTGGATGGTGAAAAGATAATACTTCCCATTGATTTTATACAGATGGGAACCCTCATGTCCCAGATAGACGGGCTGGTTCTCCCGGATGATCAGGCGGTCCAGCCCGCCCTCCTTGAGACCGGAAAAGTCCGGCTCCCATTCCGTCACCCGGATATTGGACTGTCCAAAGGCGATATAGACCCGTCCGTCCTCCTCAAACAGCAGGGACGCGTCGTGCAGATAGCCGTAGGGGCTCTCCAGCTTTTTCCGGGTCCAGGGCCCTTCCACCCGCTCCGCCGTATACAGATAGCTGCCGCTCTCCGGCACGCCGAACAACACATGGAAACGCCCGTCATGATAGCGCAGGGAAGCCGCCCACATGCCTTTGCCGTAGATGCAGCCCTCCCCCTCCATCCTCTCCTGCGGGATATTTTCCAGCGTGTCATAGACATATCCGGCAATCTCCCAGTTTTTCAGATCATAGGAGCGCAGAATCACACCGCCGGGCATGAAATGCATGGTGGTGCTGATCATATAGTAGGTATCCTCCACCCGGATGATATCCGGATCCGGATAGTCTGTCTTGATAATAGGGACCGGTCTATTCATAAGTATGAACCTCCTGTTTTAGTGTTCGTCCGTATTTACCGTGTTATCCGAAGGGCCGCTGATAATGACTTTGCCCTCCGTCAGTTCCAGCTTCACTTTGTTGTCCCGCAGATTCATGGAGGAGAGAATGTCCCTGGGAATCTGTACCCTGCCCGCCTTGTCCACAATGGCGTACTCCTCCTGGGTGTCCTCGGCGCGCCAGTCGATGGCGGCCTCTTTGATACGATCCGCGTATTTTTCCTTCAAAATACGCTCGCTGCTGATCTTGCCGTCCCGGATCGCCACCACCCGCTTCACCTTCTTGGAGAGGGCAACATCGTGAGTGACAATCAGGATGGTCTGTCCCTGGCGGTTCAGTTCGGTAAAGACATCAAAGATATAGTCGGCTGTCCCGGGGTCCACGCTGCCGGTAGGCTCATCCGCCAGCAGAAGCCTCGGCGAATTGGCCAGGGCGATGGCGATGGCGATCCGCTGCTGCTCACCGCCGGAGAGCATGTTCAGCCTGCTGCGCCTCTTGGCGGACATGCCCACCAGTTCCAGCAGTTCCAGTGCCCTGGCCTTTTTCTTATGCTTGTTTGACAGATACATGGGCAGCATCACATTCTCCAAAGCCGACAGATAGGGCAGCAGATTTCTGGCATTGTTCTGCCAGACAAACCCCACGGTATCCCGTTTATAAATCACCAGCTCCCGCTCCGTCATGGTAAACAGGTTCCTGCCTCCCACCACCAGAGAACCGGCGCTGGGCCTGTCCAACCCGCCGATCATGTTCAGGAAGGTGGATTTGCCGCTGCCGCTGTTGCCGATCAGGGCGGTCAGTTCCCCCTCCTCCACGGTCAGGTCCAGCCCCTGCAAAGCCAGCACCTCCGTCTGCTTGGTCTTGTATATTTTCACCAGGCCGTCCGCCTGTATCATTCCCTCAGCCATCTTATCCTGTCCCCTGTGAAAAAGCTTTTCCCTTACCGGATCTATGCGGGTAAACCGGAACTGCAATTGACCCGCCGCCCGTTCTCCAACTCGATCACCATGTCCCCGGCATCCATCAGGCCCGTGTCATGAGTAGTCATGACGATGGTCACATGCTCCCTGTGGGTCATCTCCTGGAACAGATGGGCCACCTCCGCCGCCATGGCGCTGTCCAACTCCGCCGTAGGCTCGTCCGCCAGAATGATCCGGGGCCTGTGGGCGATGGCCCTGGCGATGGCAACCCTCTGCTGCTCGCCGCCGGACATCTCCGCCGGCATATGGTGCATGCGGCTGCCCAGCCCCACCATCTTAAGGCACTCCTCCACCCGCTCCCTGCGGCCCTTTTTTACCCCCGCGAGCCGCAGCGAAAACTCCACATTCTGAAAAGCGTCCATGGTGGGAATCAGAGACACCGACTGGAACACGAAGCCCACTCTGGTCCTGCGCAGGTTCTCCCTGGCCCGCTCCGACAGCCTGCACACATCCTGCCCGCCGATCAGCACACTGCCGGAGGTAGGCGTATCCAGCGCTCCCACGATATTCAGCAGCGTGGTCTTGCCGGAGCCGGAGCGCCCCTTTAATATAGTAAGCACTCCCGCCGGAACCTCCGCACAGATATCCGTCAGCGCCTGAAACTCGCCCCCCGCCACCGGGAACACACGGTTTACATGGCTGATCACGATGGCCGCCTCCCGCGTCCCCGCCCTTTTCCCTGCTTCCAAATTATCCGTTTCCATGCTTTTCCCCTATCGTTTTTCTTTGCTTTATAAAATGCCTCTGCGCCGTCTACTCCTCGCCCAGCTTCAGCGCTCTGGCCACATTCATCCGGAACACAATGAATATCAGCACCGCCAGGCAAAGCGCCATCACCCCGGCCACCACGCCGTAGAGCCGCAGCATATCCGACTGCCGGGTAATCAGCACCATTGGCAGCACCTGATTGCTGGCCGCATAGGCCGTCTGGAGCATGGGGACGAACATCCCCGAGGAGAGATGCCCGATGCCCACACCTCCCAATATGGCAAATACGCCGGAGAAAACCTGTTCAATGATCAGCATGAGGAATATCTCCCCCTTGTGCATACCGCTGGCACGCAGCACGCCGAACATCATTTCCCTGGAGCGTATGGACATGACCCAGTAGATCAGATAGCCCACGGCGCACAGGAGCAGGGTGACGATAAAGCCCATGGTGAGGATGCCGTTGGTGCCCTGCATCAGCGGGTCCGTCACCACCTTCTCCAGGTCGGTCTCTCTGTCCACATATTTGGCTATATGTACATTGTTGTCCTGAATCCACCGGTACAGTTCCTCCGGGTCCCTCTCTTCCTTCAGGGAAATCCAGACCTCATAGGGCACCGTCCCCAGGGATTTCTGTAAAGTGGCATAGTTGGCTATCACCAGAAAGTTGTCCCGGGTGCTGACCCCGCCCTCCGCCTGCAGGCTCACCGCAGTGGGCTCATAGCCCGGCCAGTAGTCCACAAACTCCACGATTTTGCAGCGTATCTCTTTCCTGGAGCCGCTGTAACACCGGATGGTATCTCCCACCTTATAGCCCTGCAGAGTCTGGAAATTCCGGGATACCAGCACGCCCGTGGGCTCCACCGCCAGATCGTTCAGCAGTTCATAGTAATGCCTGCCCAGCAATTCCTGATCCAGCCAGGTATTTTCCCCGAATTCCCTGGTGTGGATGCCCAGCAGCGTGATCTGCTGCCGCTCGGCTCCCTGGATCTGCACATATGCCAGAGCGTCCCGGATCACCCGGGTATAGCGCTCCGCCCCCGTCAGGGATGCGTATTTGCTGTAATCCGGCTCATAATACCGCAGCTCTCCCGTGGTCTCCCCGCCTGCGGACGCATTGGAGTTCCATACCTCCCGGAGGATCAGGTCCGCCCCGTCCAGGTACTCCACATTCGCCCGGGCATTTTGCAGGATAGTCCTGGCCACCGTGGCATGGAACATGCCCAGAGAGACGGTCAGGATCATGAACAGCATGATAAACTGCTGCTTGCGCCCGTTCTTTAAGATCTCCAGGAAGGAAGCATAACCGGCCGGATGCCAGAGACGCCTGCCCAGCGTATAGATTCCCCGCACCACCAGCGGCTGCAGACGCAGGAACAGCAGGCCCATCCCCATGATAAACAGAGAGGAACTGATATAGAGCAGCGGGTCCAGGGCCTTCCCCGTCAGCACGTCCTCCACCAGGGCATCCTGGTTGCGTGAAAAGCTGTAATAGCCATACAGCGCCACCCCCAGGCAGATCAGATCCAGAAAACAGATCTCCCACCAGGAGCGCTTCTTCATGGCCTTCTGCCGCTTCAGCTTCACTATGGTCAGACGGCTGTGTTTTAAGGCAGGCAGTGTCATGATCAGCACACAGACCGCCATGGCCGCTGTTCCATAATACAATACATCCCCGGTCCAGACAAGTTCCATTTGGTCACCCGCGGAAAACTCCAGGAAATTCCGGGCCGATCCCAGGAAACGACAGAACACCGTACCCAGGGGAACGCCCCCCATGGCCCCCAGCAGCGTCAGGAACAGGCTCTGATACAGGTACAGCCGGAAGATCTGGCCGCTGGAGCTGCCCCGGCTCTTTATCACGGAGATCTCATTCCTCTCCAGTTCATACATCTGTCCGGAGATCATGAACAGAAAGGCCGCCAGCAGAATCAGCACCGGCACCTGCAAAATAAACAGCGTGGCCTCTATCCGGCTCTGCTTTTTGTCAAAGCCCTCCAGGATCTCCCGGTACGCAGGCTCCTTCAAAGTGCTGCGGTAGGGACTCTCCTGGGTCAGGTAATCCGTGTACTCCCTGATCCGGTCCACATCCGCCGCCTTCAGATCCGCATATTCAAACATGCTGTAGTAGGTGCAGGTGATCGTATATCTCCTTGCGTTCTCTCCTGTAAACATGTCGTGGAACAGCCGCTCCTCCATAAAGCAGACTATATTCATCTCCTCCGGGGAAATCTGCCAGTAGAAATCTCCCTCTCCCGTCTCCCCGTAGACACCTGTGACCTTCAGCCGCAGGTTCTTGCCGTCCGGGCCCTTCAGCCCGTCACACTCCAGCGTCTCCCCCACCAGAAGCCCTGCCTCCACCATACAAGCCTGGCTGACGACCACCTCGATATTCCCCTCTTCGTCCAGCCCGTCTTCGGAATACATCTCACCCGCCAGCATTTTTGCATGCTGCGGCAGGCCCGACAGGGAACTGAGACGCAGGGAGGCGGCCTTGCTGTCGGAACGGTTCATCAGGGAGAGGGCCTCCGCCTTGGCCAGGCTGTAATAATAGATGGTATCCCGCTCCCTCACCCCCATCTCGTCATAGATCTCCGACATCAGGTTCTCTACCCTGCTGATGGTTTTCCCGCCGTTATCCTTCTTGGAGATCAGGGTGATGGTGTTCATGGCAGGCCAGCTGCCGTTCTCGGCCAGCCATGCCTCCATCTCGTCCTGGAGCATCCGGTCAAAGGCCGCCGTCCGGTACAGGGGAAAACTGACCACGGTGGCGATCAGCAAAAGACTTCCCAGCAGCATGCTCATCACCATCCATTTTTTATGCCAAAGCTTTTGCATCATTACTCCAAGCATAGCACCATTCCTTCCGTCAGTCCCTCGGCCACCCAGTAACTGTTCTTGTCATATCCGCCGGCTATAAAGCTGCGGCGCACAATGCTGCCGTCCGCCTCCACCACATTCACGTAAGTGTTTCCGTTTATCTCCCGCACGGCGCGCCTGGGCACCACCAGCACATGATCCATCTCCCGCAGGCGGGCCTCCACGCCGAACCGGGCCCTGTTCCACCAGCCTCCCCAGCCCTCCGTGCCCACGGACATATCACCGATCAGCTCCGATGGCAGCAGGATATAAGCATACTCAGACTGCAGGGACCTGCTGACCGCCAGCCCGTTCACATTGGCCACCATACCCGGGGCCGTGCGCTCCTCTTCCTCTCGATTGCGGTAAGTCACCGTGACCTGATTCCCGTAGGAAAGTACATTCCCCTCGTTTTCCAGGGCCACATAACAGGTATTTTCATCCGCAATTTCTATCAGGTACTGATCCTTTTGCAGGATATCCTCTTTCTCCAGGTCTTCCATCCATATGACGATACCGCTCTGGCCGGCCCGTATGGCTGTGGTCTGATAGTCCTTCGCCAGTTCCGCAAGCTGCTCCTGCAGTTCTGCTATGGCCTTCATGCGGCTTTCGATGGCTTTTTTATTCTTCTCTTCCCCCTGATCAGTGAGATCCTGCACCCTCTCCAGCTGTCTCTGTAGCTGCAGGGTCAGCCGCTGCATGCCGATCTCATCCGCCGCCACCCGCACGGTAGCGATCACATCGCCCTTATCCACATGCTGGTACATGGCCGTCCGGAATTCCTGAAAGTAAACCGTCCCGTGGGAGATGGGATTTTGTACCACGGTACCGGAAGGATAGATCATTACGCCGTTTCCTGCGAAATCACTGTGAAAACTCCCCATTTCCACGGTTACATGCTGATCGCTGTACTGGCGGCCCTGATCCAGCCGCACCACATCGCCCTCCGCGATGCCGGAGAGGATTTCCGTGTATACTCCGTCACTCGTACCGGTGCGTACAGGCGTATACACGTTTTTCTCCCCGTCGACTATATACACATAGCTGCCCGTGTCATCCCTGTGGACAGCCTCTGCCGGCACGGACAGCACATGCTCCTGCCTCCCGTTTATCACCACCACCGCCGCATAGTCGCCGATGCTGACGTTCCCCGTGTCTCCCTCCAGATACAGGGTGGAATACACTTCCTCCCCCTGGGTCGTCAGCCTGGTATACTCCTCGCTCTCCATGGGCACATAGTCCACCTCATAACGCAGGCCGTCGATAACCGCATAGATTTCCTCTGCCGCAGCGGCGGTTTTCCTGTTGATATAGTCGCATTTCAGAAGCTTCTGCCCCATATCCCCCACGGCCACGATGGGAGTTTCCCCCTGCATCCGGTTCCCGTAGTCGTATTCCGATATGGCAACCACATTCCCCGCCATATTGGCGCGGATCGTTACATCATTCTTTTTTTCCTGTAAAAAAGCCAGCTGCCCCAGGGCGTAGGCATGATCCAGGTCATACAGCGCCGTTCTCTGTTCCAGCTGCAGCAGCGCCGTATTGACGCTGTGGTCCGTGATCCGGTATCGGCCGTTCCAGTAGTTATATTCCTTCTCCCACTCCTGATAGGCCGGGTTGGGCACCGGTTCCCTGTTGCCGGAGCCGTCTGAATCCGATCCATCTCCGTCCCCGTCGGATCCGCCGGGCGTCTCTCCCCCTGTGTCCGAACCGCTGACGCTCTGGGGAGGCTCCTCCTCCGGCTTGTCGGCCGGCGGCAGAAACTCCGCAGGCTTATGTCTCTCCAGGTTTTCCACGATATCCCCCAGCCGCTTTACCTCCTCCCTGGGCTCCGCCAGATCCTCCCTGACCTGAAGTTCATACTCGGCGAACTCCGTCTCCATATTTTCGATCTGTTTCTGTAATTCCTCGATCTGTTTGTCCAGGGTCTCCGTGCTGGAATATGCCAGCGCCTGCCCCCGGCTCACCGCCTCCCCGGGGTATGCGCAGAGTCTGTCCAGCACCACATCCTCCTCAAAGCCATACTCTTCCACATAGGGCACTATGGTGGCGGAATACACATCGGCGTCATACAGGCTGCGGTATGCCGCCGCCTCTCCGCTGCCGGTGAGCCCTACGGGCTCCAGCAGCTGCACCTCTTCCGTTATGGCCGCCTGCCGGGTTTCCCCGCCGCATCCGATCATGGCCGCCGTCAGGAAGGCCGTCATAACCAGCCCTATAAGCCTTCGTCCCTTCATCGCAGTATGACCCTCTCTCCCTCCGTTAATCCGGACAGCACTTCCACCATGCTGTCCCCATATAGACCGGTTTCAATCCATTTTACCTCACGCATCTGGTCGTCCCCCAGCACATAGACGTAGTCTCTGCCCTCCGCACTGTGTACTGCCGCAGCGGGCACGCACAGCACCTGGCTGCGCTGATCCACCACCGCCACAATGGAGCCCACGGTCCCCACCTCAATGGTGGCGTTTTCCCCGCCGTCGGCCATGGAAAACAGCTGCTGCTCCCCCCACTGCCCCATCTCATGGGGCAGCAGGGCATATTTCCCCGCACCGGAGCCGGAAGTGATCTCCATATAGACTTCCTCTCCCTCCTGAAAACAGGAGGCATACTCCGGTGCCTCCGTCATAAACAGACACTCCGATCCGTCGATAATGGTCAGAACCTCCTCGCCCCGCACGGAGGTGGAGCCCTCCAGCTTCTCCTTGATATGGGATACCGTGCCGGACATTCCCGCCACCAGACGACTGGCTGCCTCCTCCTGCCGGATTTGCTCCAGCTGCAGCAGATCCAGGCCCATGGCATCCTGGTAGTCCTCCCTGGCGTAGGAATAGTTCTGCTGTACCTGGGCCACGGCCTCATCCAGCCGCTCCCTGTCCGCCTGGGACTGGCCGCTCTGGTACAGGTAATTCAGCCACAGAGTGGAAATCTCATAATCCTCGTTGATCCGGCTGTAGTCCATCTGCAGCTGGTTCCTGGCAATCTGGTACTCGAGCCGGGCCATCTCTTCCTGCCGGCTGGCGCTGGAAAGCTCCGCCAGTACCTGCCCCTTTGCCACCACATCCCCCTCCTGCACATAGACCCTTTTCACGGATATCCCGCTGATCCCAAAACTCAGGCTCTCGTCGTTCAGCTGCTGGTAGGTGCATTTGATCCTCTGGGTTTTCCGCACATCCCCCAGGGTGACTACCGCCATGTCATAGAGTACAGGCTCCGCCTCCTGCTCCACCACAATGATATCCTGGCCGTCGTCCCGGGGCTGTCCGCAGCCGGCCATGGCCAGGACGCTCCCCCACAGCCATACCAGCGCCAGCCGCCGCCCTGTTTTGTTGTTTTTCCTGCTCCTGTTTCCTGTTACCATGATAGCGGCCATCCTTACTTTAAAAGTCTTGCTGTCTGTCTTTCATATCTTTGCCGGTGTCCGGCTCCGGCCAGACAGTCTTTTCCGGAAGGGCGTTATGCCCCGGGCCAAGCCCCGGCGTACATGGCGGCCGGGTTATATCCGGTAAGACTGCCCGGGCCCCAGGTAGGACTGCCGGGCCTGCGCCTGCGGCTTATGTATCCAAATCCGCTCCAGCACCACCCCGGCCTCCAATGCTTCCACGGTCAGCTGCTGCACCCCTTCCTCAAAGGGCAGCTTCACGCTGCATACGCGAACCTGGTCCAGCACTCCCCTGGCCCAACGGGGATCGCTGCTCTCCCCCGCCCGGAAATCCGGAGCCGTGACCTCCACCCGGTGCGGAGCGGCACTGCTGCTTTTCACCAGCACATACATGCCCTGCCTGCTCACCACGGAGTTGGTGGGGGCCACCAGCAGATCCACCTGGTACTCCCCCGTCTCCGGAATCCGGAACTGCCAGGTCAGGGACGGCTTCTCCTCTCCCTCGGCAAATACTGCCGTGCTGGGAAATACTTTCACGCCGCTGCCATACTTGCCATAGCCCTCGATCACCTGATAGGCACCCTTTTCCGTGTCATGCTTTTGGAAATAACCTGCGGCGTCCATAACGATCATGCCCTGACGGTCCAGATATGTGCCCCGGGAAATGCCGTCTGTGCTTTGCCGCTGTCCTGTCACCTCCACCGCCACCGTAGTGTCGTCCCCCTGTACCAGCAGCCGCACCGTCTCCGGCTCCCCGGGAAGGCACGCCTCGTCACAGCTTAACGTCACCACGGACAATTCCTGACAGCTTCCCTCCATTTCCTTTCCCATTTCTCCCTCCGCGGAAGAGATTTTCAGCCACCCGGGCAGTCCGGTCCCGGGCTGCTCCACCCTGATCCGGTAGGCAAAGCTGCCCACGCCGTCATTGGCTATCTCGAGCCGTACCGGCCCCGCTCCCGCATAGCAGAAATCCGGCACCCGGATCACCTGGGGCGCACCGTAATTTTTCACGCCGATCTGCTCCTGATCCGCCCTGGAAACACTCATCCGGGGCTTGTGTACCGGGCGGACCTGGCTGATCAGCGGGTAGCGGTATCCGTCCTCGTTCCACTTGGTAAAGCCGATATGCTGGGCCAGTTCCATACCCTTCCACTTGCCGCCCCTGAAGGCAGCCATCTCCCTGCTCAGCCGGAGATCCTCATCTGCGCAGGCCCGGGCCAGTTCGCCATATCTGTTGGCTACAGGTCTCCCCTGGCGGGCGTAATGATGGTTTTTGCCTGCATAGAGCTGCATTTTCAGCAGGTTCATGCTGGCCATGGCGGAGAAATGGATCATGCTGTAGTAGGCATCCCTCTCCCGGTCGCAGAGTTGTTCCATGACCTGTCCGGACGCCTCCTCCAGCGCCTCCGCCCGCTTTATCATCCGATCCGCCTCCCCGTAATGGCAGGGGTGATAGACGGAATCATTCAGCGCCTCGGGCCTGCGCAGGGCATTGATGTCGATATATTCCGTCAGCACCCTGCCAATCTGCTCCTGCAGCCGGGCCGAAGCCTGGGAGAAGGTCTTCCGGGTCCACTGTCTGGTGTACTCCCGGTAGCTGTCCTTGTTGCCATAGCCCCACTTATCGTAATCATAAGCCAGGGCCAGGAAGTAACTCAGGGGCACCTCATGGAATTTCAGATCCCCCACATTGACGATCCAGGCGTCCCGGATGCCGTACTCATAGGCCATGCACATCTGCTCCCAGGTCTTGGCCATGGGGGTGGAGTCCACCCACTCATAGGAGACGGGGCCTCCGTGGTAATCAAAGTGGTAATACATGCCCCAGCCGCCCCTGCGGCCACGGACCTCCGGGGCAGGCAAGGTGCGCATCTGTCCGAAATTGTCCTCACAGAGCATGCAGATCACGCCGTCCAGGCCCTCCCAGTCCTTCAGCCCCTGGACATGCTCATCTCCGTAAAAATATGCCTCCACCTCTTTGTACAGCGCCAGCAGCTGGGGTACTTCCTCCCGCTTCACATTCTCTGCGATCAGCGCCCTCTGCTTGCGGATAATATCCTTCAGCAGGTTCACATTCTCCTCCACGGTGGAATGCTCTCCCAGCATGGAGGTATCCCGCTCCCCCCGCATACCGATGGTGATCAGGTTCTCGTATTTGCCGCTGCGCCGAAGGGCCTCCTCCCAGTAACGCAAAAGCCCCTGCTCATTGGTGTAGAAATTCCACTCGTTGCCGTAGGGGGTCTCCGGCCCCCTGACCTTGTCCCACTCCTCGCTGGCGCGCAGGCAGGGCTCGTGATGGGAATATCCCATGACCACGCCGTAGATGTCCGCCAGTTCCTCGTTGGCACTGCCGGGGCCGTCTATGGGAAAGGAAGCGCTCCACATGGCGGGCCACAGATAGTTGCCCTTTAGCCGCAGCAGGAGTTCAAACACATGCTCATAGGCATCCGCGTTGAAGCCGCCGAAGTAGTCATTGGCCCAGTTGCCGAAGCAGGGCCACTCGTCATTGATAAAAAAGCCCCGGTAACGGACGCTGGGTTCCCTGGACAGGGTCTGGATATCATCACCGATTTCCTGATCCGGATTGACGGCAGGCTCTGCGTCCCCCCAGAAGCATAACGGGGACACGCCGATGTATTCCGACAGGGCGAACATACCGTAGATGGTGCCCCGCTTATCGCTGCCGCAGATTAGAAGCAGTTCCTGCTTCGGCAGTTCCTGCTTCGGCAGTTCCTGCTTCGGCAGTTCCTGCTTCGGCAGTTCCTGCTTCGGCAACTCCTGCTTCGGCAACTCCTGTGTTTCCAGCTGAGACAATTGCGAGGCCGTAAACTTCTGAATCAAATAGACCTCCCGCTTCCCCCTCACCTGGGATAAATCCAGCAGTCCTGCCTGTTCCAGGGTCTCCAGCACAGGGCTTTTCCCCACCGTGGCGCACAGGACTGCCCTGGCCTGCCCCGCTGGGAACGGCCCCTCCTTCAGCACCAGAGGGCGACAGCCCGTGACTTTGCGAATATCCTCCGCTACCTTGCCCGCAACCCTCTTTACTCCCTCGAAAGCACAGCTTTCCACCAGCAGGGGAATCGCCTGTCCATCATATACCAGCCTCATTGTTTATATCCTCCAAATCGAAAGTATTTATGTGTAGCCTGATTCCCCCCTGCCCACACCGCGCTTGGCAGGATATCCTCACGGCCGATCAGCTGTTCCTTCCCGCACCGCACACGCTGTCTGCACCTTACACTACTCCAAAACCAAGTATGGTAAAGTCCTTATCCTCCATGCCCGGAGCCATCCTCACTTCCACGTGATAATTCTTCCTCTCCCTGCCTTTAAAGCAAATCTGGGCATTGCAGTGCGTCCAGCCGTTGACATGGGGGTCTGCATGGAGTACTTTCTCCCCGTCCACCCAGACCTCGGCGCAGCCCGCCTGGTTGGAGGCACTGTCCTTGGATACAAGCAGCAGGCTCTCACAGGTGATATCCATGACAAAAGGCCTGCATCCCTCTGCACTCTCCGTCCCCCGGTACATCCAGTTGTCTGCGAACTCCGGGGTCCCCATCAGGTCCAGATCCATCTCCACGGCCTGCAATTCCGTATCCACATGGGTAAAGCTGCCGCAGTCGATCACCACCGGCGGCTCCGCCTCCTGCCCGGAAGCATTGCCGCTTCCTGCCGCCGGGCTTTTCCCCCGGCCACCGCCCTCGATCACCGCCCGTCCCGCAAAGTGCCTGCGGTCCAGCAGCCGTACCTTCTCAAAAGCGCCGCCGAGGGGCGGAAGGATTTCCTCCGGCTTCAGCGCATCCTCGTCCGCCTCCTGGCCGTCCACCACCCGCATCAGGTGAAGGATACCGTCTGCCATGACAGTGTGGCCCACATTGGTGGGATGGTAGGAATCATAGAAAAACTGGTTTTTGCTGACCACTCTGCCGCTGCCGGGCTTTTGATAGAACTGTTCCACCACGGCGTCACGGGTGCTGACCATGGGCAGGTTGTAAGCCCTGCCCACCGGGGACAGGCGCTCCTGCAAGTTAAAATCGTTGGCAAACACCGCAAACAGCAGGATCACCGCAGGACGGTTCCCGGCGCTTAAGATTTTCCGCACCAGGGAATCATAGCATTCCCCCTTGGTCTCATCCCCCTCGTCGTTGACGGCAAATTCCACCACCACCACGTCCGGAGCCACGCTGCCCTCCCGCAGCACATCCCTCTCATAGCGGATCATACCCAGTTCGGAAGGGGTTCCCCCCACTCCGGCTTTTATATAGTGTATATTCTTATGCGGATTTTCCTTCACACTCACCGCGCCGGGGGCAGCTGTGTTACCGCTCCGGCCCATGTCCGCTCTGTCCACCAACTCGCAGAAGCCCTTAAAAGTCTTGTAGGCATAGCACTCGGTGTTGATGGGAATGGCCCCCGCCCCCTGGGTGATGGAGCCGCCGATAAAGGCAATGGTCACATCCTCTCCCCTGCGCGCCTTGCCGATGGCTTTCTTCAGCCGGGCGTTGTTGCCGGTCTGTACCAGGGATTTCTCCAGCATCCGCCGATAGTAAGGGGAGTTGAAGTCCACCGGTTCCTCCTCCTCCACCTCCGGCGCATCAAATCCGTCCTGGAGATAGAAACGAACCGCCACTGTAGCCAGCGTCTCCGCCCGGGGAAATTCAAAACGAATCTGACCGGGTACATCGTCATCCTCCGACCAGCCGCAGTTCTCCAATTCCAAAATATGTTCCATGCCGTTGGCCTGCACGGGCATCCGCAGTGTGGTTCCCGATCCGTACACGTCCCGGTGTCCATACATCTGAAAGCAGAAATCCGTCACCAGTTCCCGGTCCCGGGCCTCCACCGTGACGCCGATGCTGTGTACCAGCCGCCTGAAGCCTGCCGTGGTCTCCAGGAGCCTGAGCATCTCCTCATCCGTGATGCCGCCCACCAGCCTGGCGCTGCTTATCATCCTGCCGTCATTCATATACAGGAACTGCACGCCCCTGCCGTCCGCCTGGGGCGAGCCTGCCACGCTCTTTCCCCGCATAATATAGAAGCTCTTTCTCTTTTTCGTCGGGTCCTTTGGTGCTTTGGGTCCTTCCATGCTTCCGTCCTCCTATTTAGAGTTCCGCATCTGCCCTGCCAGTACTCCACACAGTGATGCATGTCTGGCCGCTTTAGGCGTCCATACATTCATCAGCGCACTGGCCGGGCATATGCTGTTAGAGTTCCGCATCTGCCCTGCCAGTACTCCACACAGTGATGCATGTCTGGCCG
>CAMWSA010000003.1 GCA_947176785.1 uncultured Lachnospiraceae bacterium | reverse complement strand
ACAACCGGGCAGCATGTGACGCGCAGGAAAGGAAATCTAACCGTTCGTGAGTATAGTAAAGCTGTATGTCTGTGTGCTTGTGCGGAGTATGCGGAACATAGACCAGGAGGATATTATGATTGAAGTTATTGATTTGACTAAGAGGTATGGAGATCACACTGCCGTGGACCATCTGTCCTTTAAGGTGGAGAAGGGACAGATCTATGGTTTTCTGGGACCCAATGGTGCCGGAAAGTCCACCACTATGAATATGATTACCGGCTATCTGGCCGCCAGCGAGGGCACGGTGACCATAGACGGACATGATGTGCAGCAGGAGCCGGAGGAGGCCAAAAAGCGAATCGGTTATCTGCCGGAACTGCCGCCGCTGTATATGGATATGACGGTGGAGGAGTATCTGCGGTTTGCGGCGGAACTGAAAAAGGTGCCCAGGGCGGAGCGGAAAGAGCAGGTGGAGAAGGTCATGGGCATGACCCGGGTCACGGATATGAGAGGACGTCTGATCAAGAACCTGTCCAAGGGCTATCGGCAGAGGGTGGGACTGGCCCAGGCGCTGCTGGGATCGCCAGAGGTGTTGATCCTGGATGAACCCAGTGTGGGCCTGGATCCTAAACAGATTATTGAGATCAGGGATCTGATCCGGGAACTGGGAAAGAATCATACCATTATCCTGAGTTCCCATATTCTGTCGGAAGTCAGCGCTGTGTGTGATCATATCATGATTATTTCCCATGGGAAGCTGGTGGCCAGCGATTCTCCGGAGGGGCTGCAAAAGCTGATGAGTGGAGCAGGAGAGTTGAAGCTGACGGTGAAGGGCAGTTATGAGGCGTTGCAGGAGGCGTTGTCAGGAATGGCAGGGATACAGGAGATGGAACAGTTGCCCGGTAATCCGCAGGACATCAGCAATGGCTGCTGCAATGTGTTGATTAAGACAGAAAGGGAGCAGGATATCCGGGAGGCGCTGTTCTACCTGCTGGCGGAGAAACGGCTGCCCATTATGTCCATGGCATTGTCCCGGCGTTCCCTGGAAGATATCTTCCTGGAACTGACCGGGGAGGTTTCCGCGTCCGAGGAACCAGCCAGAAAAGCCTGGGGCAGGAAGCGGAAAGCGGAACAGGCAGGCCGGGAGGAGGGAGCATCGTCAGAGCTGGCGGCAGGAGAGGACGAGGGAGGTCTGACCGAACAGGCGGTGCCGCCCCAGGCAGACTCGGGCAATGTGGAGCGGTCAAACCGGATGGCAGAGCCGGGGCCGGGCGGCGAAGAACAATCGGCGCAGGATAAAAACGATAGCAGGGAGGAAGCATAAATGTTTGCCATATATAAAAAGGAATTACAATCGTATTTTCACTCCTTTATCGGGTTTTTGTTTATAGGGGTCAGCCTGTTTTTTATCGGTCTGTATTATTTTGTGTACTGTCTGCTGTACGGCTATCCCTATTTTTCCTATGTGGTCAACAGCGTAGTCATATTATTCATGCTGACAGTGCCGATTCTGACCATGCGGATCATGGCGGAGGAGAGGCGCAGCAAAACGGACCAGCTGATCCTGACGGCCCCCATAACGGTGGGAAAGATCGTCATGGGGAAATTTATGGCATTGCTTACGATTTTGGCTGTTCCTACGGTGATCAGTGCCGTTTACCCGCTGATCCTGACAAGATTTGGTTCTGTTCCGCTGGGGGAGAGTTATCTGGCGGTGCTGGCCTTTTTCCTGTACGGGATGGTCTGTATCGCCATCGGCATTCTGGTGTCATCGCTGACGGAGAGCCAGGTGATTGCGGCGGTGCTTGGTTTTGTGCTGTTGTTTTTGGGGTATATGATGTCCTCTCTGTGCAGCCTGATATCCTCCGCCGGCAATGTGCTGACTCGTATCTTGAGCCTGTATGATCTGAGTACGCCGTTTGTACTTATGTTGAACGGCACGCTGGATGTGGGGTCCGTAGTATATTACCTGTCTCTGACGGCGCTGGTGTTGTTCCTGACCACTCAGTCCATTCAGAAGAGGCGCTACAGCGTATCAGTAAAGGCATTTAAGACCGGCGCTTACAGCACGGGAATGATTGTGGCGGCGGTGGCAGTGACGGTCGTGTTGAATATGCTGGTGGGACAGCTGCCGGGTACCTGGAAATCGCTGGACCTTACCGGTAACAAGCTGTATTCTCTTTCAGACCAGACCAGGGAATATTTGAAAGGAATGAGTGGGGACGTGACCATTTACGTGTTGGTCAATGAGGATAATGAGGACACGGTGCTGGGGCAGACTTTGGACCGCTACCAGGATCTGTCGCAGCACATCAGGGTGCAGTATGTGGATCCTATACAAAACCCCCGTTTCCACACCCAGTACACCTCCGGCAGCGTCAGCACCAACAGTCTGATCGTGGTAAGCGACAAGCGCAGCAAGGTGATAGATGCAAATGACATCTATGTCAAAAGCTACGATTATGACGGATATAATTACAGTTCTTCCATTACCGGCTATGACGGAGAGGGGCAGATCACCAGCGCGCTGGACTATGTACTCAGCGACGACATGCCCATGGTCTATATGACGGAGGGGCATGGGGAGCAGAGTCTGAGTTCTGCTTTTAAGAACAGCTTGGATAAGGAAAATGTGGAGTATGAAACCATCAATCTGATGGATTATGAAGCCGTGCCGGAGACGACGGCCTGCCTGGTGATCAATGGCCCGGCCAGCGACCTGTCCGAGGACGACAGGGACAAGGTGATTGCTTATCTTGACCGGGGCGGCAAGGTAATTTTGGTGATGGGCTACCGGGAGGCGGCAACCCCCAATCTGGACACGGTGCTGGCCTACATGGATCTGAGCATTGCCGACGGCCTTGTGGTGGAGGAGGACGAAGACAATTATTACCAAAATCCCTTCTATCTTCTGCCCACGGTGACCTCTAATACCTATACCACGGGAATTTATGGGAATTATTACATTTTTGCCCCCTACAGCCAGGGTATACTGGTTCCGGAGGGGCAGGAGGACGGAAATGTCCGCTATAATGATTTCCTGAGAACTTCTTCCGGTGCCTATGCTATGAGAAATTTTGAGAGCGCCACAGAGTATGGCAGGCAGGAGGGGGATACGGAAGGACCTTTTTCCCTGGGTGTGGAAGCGGTGAAGACCCTGGAGGACGGTGAAGCCACCATGGTGGTGTATTCCAGTGACCAGATCTTTACGGACAATGCCAGCCTGATGGTGGGCGGTGCCAATCAGATGCTGTTCACCAATACGGTGAGCCACTTTGTGGATCATGAGACAACAGTATCCATTCCGGCCAAGGACTATGAGGTATCCACGCTGATGCTCAGCCAGAGGAGCGCACTGGTGTTGGGACTGGTTACCATGATCGTCCTGCCTGTGGGCAGCCTGGTCATCGGTTTTGTGGTCTGGTTCCGGCGCAGGAGGAAGTAGGCGCATCCGAAAAGCAGTTGTTATACGAACGGATGCCAGGGAAGCGATGATTAAATTATCGCTTCCTCAGAGCCTCCGGCGGATGCACACGGATTTGGAGAGGAATATGCAGCTTTGCCGCGCAAATCCGGTGTGGGAAACGCTTTAATCAGCGTGTCCCTAAGTTTTCCGGTCCCTGCACGTCACATGATGTATAATCGGACGACATGTGATATAAAAAAATGTCCTGAGAATCAGCAGAAGATAAAGCTGTAACGTTAATACTGATAACAAAGAGGGAATCTTGGCAAGCTGCCGCATAAAGGCTTGGTACAATCAACGACATTACAATGTCGCTGACTATGGATTTCGATAAGGAAATGGTGATCTATGAAAAAACAAGGCAGATATTTTATTGTTATGGTGGCCGTGTTGGCAGTGCTGACAGCGGGGTATTTTTTTCTGGCCCGATATAATAAAAACCAGCAGGAACAGGAGTCGGGCCAGGTGGACGGCGAAGTGCTGGCGGAGACGGACAGGGATGATATACTTCGCTTCAGTTATGTATATGAAGGGGAGACCTATGTGTTTGAAAAGACGGAGGTCCCTGTGGAAGCTCCGGAGGCCGGTGATGACGGGGCACAGTCCGGCAGCGAGTCCGCAGAACCCACCGTGGAGAGCCGTTGGGTGTATGCGGCGGATCCATCCCTGAATCTGATGCAGAGCCGCATAAACAGCATGGCGGGCAAATTTACCCGCATTATAGCCCGGCAAACCATAACGGATGTGACGGACTTGTCACAATATGGTCTGGAAGAACCCGTCAATGTGGTACACTGGGAGACCGCCCAGGGAAGCCATACCTACAATGTGGGGGATTACAATTCCGTGGGCAGCGTATACTACATCTGCGAACCGGATTCCAATACGGTGTATGCCGTGACGACATCCTTTAGAACGGGCATGGACTACAGCCTGGAGGAATTGTTGGAGGAGGAGGCCGACGGGTCGGAGGAAAACGCTGCGGAGTAAGAAGGACAGCATATTTTTCCATAAGAACACGCCTGCGTTTTCAGCCAAAAAAACATATACGAATCTGCAAAGCTGTGCTATAATAAACAGAAAGAGCGGAAATTTTTTGACGATTCGGAGTTTGCCGCCGCCGGGAAGTGTGAGGACAGGAAAAATCATGGATTATAGCAGAAAAAAGTTACGTCTGGGCGATGTGCTGGTCAACAGCAAGGCGATTTCCAATACACAGTTGCTGCAGGCATTGGATTTACAGAAGGGCAGCGGCAAGAAGCTGGGCGAGGTGCTGGTAGAGGAAGGCATCGTGACGGAAGAGCAGATTGCCATGGCGCTGAGTACCCAGCTGCATATTGAACTGATTGACCTGACCACTATTGCGGTCAGCCAGGATATTCTGAACCTAATTCCGGTGAATGTGCTGAAGAAAAATAAGATTTTCCCCATAGAGTACGCGGACAGCATGAACGTGCTGCGAGTGGCTATGGCAGACCCGATGGACATGTATGCCCAGGACGATATCTCCATTATCACCAACTGCCAGGTGGAGCCCGCAGTGACCACCACCCGTAATATCATGTTGGCTATTGACAAATATTATGGGCAGGACGAGGTGACCACGGCTCTGGAAGCCTATGCCAAGGAGAAGAACCTGAATGTGGAGGAGGTGGATGCCGCAGAGGAAGACATCAACAGTTCCCCCATTGTTATGCTGGTCAAGGAGATGATCGACAAGGCTGTGCGCCAGAGGGCTTCCGATATCCATATTGAGCCTACGGAGCGGAAAGTCCGGGTCCGTTATCGTATTGACGGTGCCCTGTACGAGAAGGCGAAGTATGATATCAATGTATTAAACGCCATGGTGGCCCGTATCAAGATTATCGGCGGCATGGATATTGCCGAGAAGAGGAAGCCCCAGGACGGTCGTATTACCCAAGTGGTGGACCGGATGGAGTATGATATCCGTGTATCAGTGCTGCCTACGGTGTACGGCGAGAAAGTCGTTATGCGTCTGACTTCCAAGACGGGCCTGACCAAGGAGAAGAGCCAGCTGGGACTGAAGCCCAGGGAGATGGAGCAGTTTGACTACATATTGCGGAATCCCCATGGTATCCTGCTGGTGACGGGGCCTACCGGAAGCGGTAAGTCTACCACCCTGTACACCGCACTGAGTGAACTGAACAAAGAGGATGTAAATATAATTACTGTCGAAGACCCCGTGGAGGCCAATATTGACGGCATCAATCAGGTGCAGGTGAATCCCAAGGCGGAGCTTACCTTTGCCACGGCTCTGCGCTCCATTCTGCGTCAGGACCCGGATATCATAATGATCGGAGAGATCCGTGACCGGGAGACTGCCAGCATCGCCGTGCAGGCTTCCATCACGGGACATTTGGTGGTGAGTACCCTGCACACCAACTCCTCCGCCAGCACCATTACCCGTCTGGAGGATATGGGAATCGAATCCTATCTGATTGCGGACTCCGTGATCGGCGTTATCGCCCAGCGTCTGGTGCGCCGCCTGTGCAGGGAGTGCAAGCGTCCCAGACTGGCAACGGCGGACGAGAAGGAACTGATGGGCTGCAGCATGGAGGAGGATGTGACGATCTACGAGCCCTGTGGGTGCAGCAAGTGCGAGAATACCGGATATAAGGGACGTATCGGTGTATATGAGATCATGAAGATGTCCCCCAGGTTAAAGACGATCATCAGCAAGCGCCAGGGGGCCGATGCCATCAAGGAGCAGGCATTGCAGGAGGGCATGTACACCTTACGAATGAGTGCCACGGAGTATGTGCTGGACGGCACCACATCCTTTGACGAGATGGTAAAGGTTTCCTTCGACAGCTGATGTTCTCCTGACAGTCCCTGCGTTTTTCGGTAAATTACATTGAAAGGGATGCCCGGGCCTTTATCCTGGAAGTAAAGATTTCAAATAACATGAATGATCTGGAGGTTGACGCAGAAAGAGCGCTGCGGCAGGTGTATGATAGAAAGTACATGGAGGAACTTTATGCCGAGGGATATCGAAAAGTCAACTGTTATGGAATTTCTTTTTACTGAAAGGACTGTGAAGCCCGGTTTGGACAGAGGGACGACAGCAGGGATTAAAGCTGCCGCCTTGCGAAATGCAGTTCCCGAAGGCCCTCAACCTCATCGCAGACGGGCTTAAAGCTGCAGCTGCGGCAGTCCATGACCAGATGGCTCCAGATCTGGTCGAGAGAATTTGTGATGGCCTCCATCCTTGCAGCCTTTTGAGCCAGTAGTCCATAGGGAAAATCCGGCGCCGTAACAAACAGCACAGTGGCGGACTGCACCTGTGGGTGCCTATGATAAGCATGGAGAAAAAGCTGCCCGACCCTGGCAAAATCCAGTCCGTTTTGCAGCGCCTTACGGCTTACCCGCACTGGTTCCCGGCCTGCCGAGGTGGAGATCCGCATCATGAACCCCTGGGGATATACATGGTATCGGGTGTATTCCATCTGTCGCAGAAGCTGGTAGGCTTGTTGATCATCCTGCCAGTCCCGGTCGTCAATATGCAATATGGTGAACCGGGCATAGGGGGAATCAGCTTTCAGTGCGGGAAGGTCAGGGCCATAGAGAAGCAGCCTGTCCTTCCCGGCAGGCTGGGAGGTGAAGGCGAGGGCGCTGACAGCGGGCAGCCCCTTTCCGCCCAGTTCGTAGGCCATATCCCGCTGAAAGACCAGCCGCTGTTCGGCCTCAGTCTGCCACAGCGGCTTATTATCCGCCAGAGGCAACGTAGAGAGAGCAGTCTCGGAAACCAGGCCCAGGGATTCTTGAATCAGGTTGTCATATAGGTTCATGTCGTTCTCCGGTAATCGCTGCGGAAGTTAATTTTTCCCTTTGTTTTTTGTTTTCTTCAACTCACGTTTGTGCCTCTGCCAGTCATAATACCTGTTCATCACCGGAGTCATGGCAGCGGCAAGCTTCATGTCCAGATTGAAGAAGTAGATCGTCAGGCTGAAGAGAAATAACACAAATATGACAGCAAGTATAATCAGAATGATCTTTAAGGCAATCATGCGCCGTTTCCTTTCTGTTTGAGCTTCGTATGTTCCCTGCAGCTACACAGGCCGTTGATCCATATCAGGCTGCTAAAAGGCGTCCTGGCAGGGAGCAGTGCGCTATACGGAAACATGTGTTTTTGGTTCCCTTGGTTTTTTCTTTGCGGGCTTATGGAGTTCCCGGTCACTGTCCCAGCAGATGCTGTCTGGCATATTCAGCAGCGCCCAGGGCCCCCATCAGCTGGGGATCAATGTCCAGATCAATGACTTTGATTTTCAGCACTTTCTCAATGGCGGCTTTCAATCCCGCATTCTTGGCACATCCGCCGGTCAGGGTCAGGCTGTCGGTGGCTCCCGCCTTTTTAGCCATGACAAAACAGCGTTTGGCAACGGACATCTGGATTCCGGCGGCAATCTCCTCCATGGGCTTTCCTTCGCCCACCAGGGAGATGACCTCGCTCTCGGCAAAGACCGTACACTGGGCGGTAATGGGAATCACGTTTTTGGCGGAGAGAGACAGGTTGGAAAAATCCTCCAGGGACATCTCAAAGGCGTGGGCCATGGTCTCGTAAAATCGCCCCGTGCCTGCGGCACATTTGTCATTCATGGCAAAATCCAACACAGTGCCGTCATGGTCAACGGCGATTCCCTTTACGTCCTGGCCGCCAATGTCGATAATGGACCGGATTCGGGGATCGGCCACATGCACCCCCATGGCGTGACAGCTGATCTCCGAGATATTCTCATCTGCAAAAGGCACCTTGTTCCTGCCGTAGCCCGTGCCCACCAGATAGGCCAGATCCTCCGCCCCGTTAAGCTCCGGTACCAGGGCCACGGTCTCCTGAAGCGCTGCCTGGGCGCTGAGAACGGGATTGATCCGGCTCCGGGTGGTCACATGGGCAGCGATTTGGCCTGCCTCATCAAGAATCACACATTTGGTATAGGTACTTCCGGCATCACAGCCGCCAAAATATCTCATATATCTTTCCTCCGAATGGATTGCATTTTACTTATTGTTCCAAGCCTGTTTTGAAAAAGCAATACAGCCCATATGCACATGGAACTGTGTGCTGTGTGGGGATAATCCAAATCACAATGAAGCGGGGAACAATGCATTGACAATTATATCTGCGCACTCAAGCGGACTGTGTACGCTGGTATCCACGGTTAGGCTATATTTGATATTTTCCGCCATCAATGCATGCTGTTCCTCTGACTGTGTTTCATAGCGGTCTCCCCGGTCAATGTTCCTCTGCCTGCAAATCTCCAGTGGACAATATACCTCTACAATGTCCAGGGGATTGTCCTCCAGGATTTCCAGCAGCTGCCGGTAGTGGGGCTTTAGCTCCTCCCGTTCTACTAAGATGCCGTCAATCAGCACATTTTTGCCCATATCCGAGTACAGCTTTGCGGTGTGATACATCATGACGATTACTTCGCTGAGGTACTTCCAGTAATCCTGCTGCAGGTATTTGTCCCCCACCATCTCCTGAAACAGGTCGTTGGCCACCACATAGATAAAAATATCGTCACGCTCCTGTAGAGCCTCCACGATAGATGTCTTGCCGGCGCTGGTCACGCCGTTTAGAAAGATAATCTGTCCTTTTTGCATATTTGCCTCCGATCATTGGTTGTCCGGATCTATTTGTCTTGTATCTGCCAGCAAGTCAGCTGGTGACATGCCATTTTATAGGTGAGAACAATAGAATTCTCTGCAAAAATATTTAATATATTTCCATCCTGAAATACGTGTTGGAAGACGATCTGATTTTGAGGCAGAGAGTATATCCATAAATTGTCGTTTTTGAACAAATACAGCAGGTTCTCATCTCCGGAAAGGCGGAAGTAGTGGAAGACCACACCCGGGACAATCTCTTCCCAATGGTTTTCGGAGATGGAGGAGTATGCCCGTATTCTTGAGGAACAGGGGGTCGTTTTTCCCTTTGCGTCAGCAGCCTTTTCCGGTTCCTGGCACAAAATAAATACCTTGCCTGAATTTCCCTGAACATATTGCGTATAGCGTTCCGCGTCGGCTAATTTTCGCAGAGTATTGGCTTTTAGAGAGTATTGCAGAAAGCCGTCACCGGTGAATAGTAAATAGGAATCCTCCTCAGTCCTTGCAAGACCGCAGCCGTCACCGCCATTACAGGCTTTCTTTCTGCTACTCTTTTCTGTCGGCAAGTGAAATCGGTACAAGGCTCCCGAATAATGATTTAAAAGTAAAAGAGTTTCCGCGTCGACGAAACTGACACTGTCCATATTCCTTGGAATATTCTGCTTATACTCGCATTTTACCTGCAATGTATTTCTGTTAAGATGCAGAATTCTTTTGGATAAAACGGCGAATATAGAGTCCTGATCCGCATAGATACATCTTATAGTGGCTCTTGTCAGAATGTTTGCCAGTTCCTCTCCGGTTTCAAGTGACAGCTTCCGGAACCGCGTAGCGGCGTAAGGAGTCTGCCATCCGTCAGAAATATAGAAAGCGGATCTGTCAATGGGATCTATTGTGGGCAGCATCACATCGGCGGCTCCCGAGATATTGTATTTAAGCCGGGTTGTCCATTTTTCGTAAATCTTCATACAATAAGATCTCCTTTCATACCCGTGAAATTTTATTTTAGACAATTGCGAAACCACCTTTTAAGTAATATGCTACCATGCCTTTTCGTCGTCAAAATCCTCCAGGCTGGGGTCTAACGGCTCTTCCCGCAGCACAGTGCGCATATAGCGGTTGACTTCCGTGCGCATGTCTCTGCGGCCCACGCCTCGGGCGTCCATCAGGCCGTGGGTAGCCCAGACCAGGTGAATGCCATGTTTGCGGGCTTCTTCCTCGAAAAGCCCATGGTAGCCGGACATGGACTTGCAGCCCATATGGGCGTACATGATGACCATATCCGCATGGAAATACTCACAGTAGCGCCATAAGTCCGCCACGCCTACCTCATAGCCGCCGTTGGAGCGGCTGCGCATAATCATTTTTTCATACAAATAAGCCAGGTCGTAAATGGCCTTTTCGGGATCGTCGGTGTTGATCTCTCTGGTGGAGCAGAGGGTCAGCATATCCACCAGGGGAACGATGCCCCAGCAGTTGGTGAGCCAGCCTGCAAAAGCCGTATAGTAGGCGGCCTGCACGCCCCAGGTGATGGCCCGGTGGCGTAGCTTTACGGCGCAGGGCTCCTGGCGTTCATAGCCTTTCATCACCAGCTGCGTCAGCTTTTGATCCCGGCGCAGGAATTCCTTTTCTCTGCCTCCTGCGGCCATATAGACAGCGTAGCGGTACAGGGACAGGCTGTTGTCCGTGAATTGAGGATAGGGGGAGCGGGACACCTCATACCATTCCAGCAGATGGGCCGTCTCCTGGTTGAAATCCTTCATGGAAGCAAAAAAGGCGTTCCAGTCAAATTTCTCGCCGGTCTGCTCCTCGATAAAGGTGATGGCGTTTCGAATCTCCTCCGCCGCATACTCCTGCACGCTGTCCTCGTCGTGGCGGATGGGCACTGCCAGCTGGAAAGTGGGGATGCCCATCCGGGCGGCCATGAGCCCGTTGCCCATCAGGCTCCCGTCACAGGTGGTATTGCACTGGATGGCGCACTTGCCGATGCGGGGATAATCCTCCTCCAGGGATACGCCGAACTCCGCCGCAGGCATGGGGCACACGTCATTTGGGATGCCGTATTCCTGGGCCTTGTCCAGATAGTAAAACAGGCTGTCCTGGGCCATCATGGCGCAGGTGTATACTGCCGGAACCTCTACCGACACCCATTTCAGGTTAGGAAAGCCGTTCATGATCTCGCTCATCATATTTTCGTCAAAGACCACCAGCCGCTCGTTCAGCGCCTTGTCATTGCCCAGGGCGGGATCGGCCCGGAACATGACACCCATGCTCTTGCACATGTCCGTGACCACCAGTTCCAGGGCGGTACGGGTGATACGCAGCTGGGTGCCCCGCAGCCCCTCGGTATGCCTGTCAAAAAAATCCGGCACCGCCAGATAGTTCACCATCCAGCGGTAGCGGAAAAATGCTTTTAGGTTGTTCAGATGGAGCATGAAGCCGATCAGGGTCTTCCAGATGCCCAGCCAGTGTACATAGTCGTACCAGGTATCCTTCAGCCCCCGCCACTCCCGGCGCTTTTTTGCTTTTTTACCGCAGTAGAAACTTCCCAGCGGTTCGCTTCCCATGGCCTTGCCCATATGTATGTTCTCCTTATACTATTGTCAACGACGTTTATCCCCGCAACCGATACCACATCCGGCAGGCAAGAAGGTGCAGCTACCGTCTCTTCAACTTCTTGATCTCCATGCTCTCCACAAAAGCCTGCACTCTGGTGCGAAGCTGCCCGGCGTTGCCCACGGCGTAGGGGCGGTCAATGCTCAACACGGGATAGCCGTACTCCTCCCGCATCACCCGACTGGCATAGGCCCGCTCATAGCCCCAGTAGTCGCAGAATTTGATCTGCTGGTAGATGATGCCGTCCGCATGGAAGCGCCGGGCCAGACTGTCCATATATTCATGGCGCTCCTTAATTTTATCCGTGTTCATAAAGCGTGGGCACTGCCCGCCCTCCATATAGTGGCGGCATATGCCGGTAAGCACATTTTCGCCCTCCCTGAGTCGGATTTCCTCCCGACCGGGGAAAGAACCCAGACAGAAACGATCCGCCACCACCAAAGCGCCTGCCTCTTCAATCATCCGGATCAGCTGGGGATCGTCAATCTCCGAACCTGCCAGTATCACTCTGGCACGGTAGGGAGTGTGCTGGTCCGGCTGGCGGCTGCAAAGTTCAGCCAGGGTTTCTTCCAAAATGGGAATCAATTGCAGCTTAGGGCAGCAGTAGGTAGCCAGGCAGAGTACGGCGAACTCATAACCCGTGATCCGGGGATTTTCCTCCATGCGGAAATCTCCAATGTCCTGAATCAGGAGGCTCACCCGATTGTGCAGTTCCACCGCCTTAAGCAGTGCCTCATCAGAAGTGGCAATGCCAAAGCGTTGCTCCAGGGGCTCCAACACATATTGGCGCATCTGCCGCACATAATGGCGCAGGGCCGTCTCGTCCGACTTCATGGGCACATCTGCATAGGTCACGAAAAATCCCTCTTTGTCGCAGAGCTTCAGATGCTCTATATTTTCCACACAGCGGTTCATCTGGGCGCAGGAGTCCGGCGTCAGCATACAGTCCAAAAACTGGTAGCCGCCCTCAATGGCCCGTTCCAGAATGGCCCGGCAGGCTTCGCACATGATGCTGGTCATATAGTAGGTTCCCATCTCCATGGAGCCGGTCCTGGGAGCCCGAAGCCGCACGGAAAAACAGCCCGGCAGGTTCAGCAGCGGCTCGGGGATCAGAGAGCAGGTGCTGCCAATGGCGATTTCCCCCCGGTCTCTGGCCTGCCGCACCAGGTCGTTATGGGCTTCCAGGAGCAAGTTTTCCAGTCCGTAGATATGTTTTAAGTCTTTCATAGGTTAGGTTTCCTTCCTGTCCTGTTTTTCCCGCTTAAGAAAATCAAAAGGAATTCCATTTTCTGTCTCATACTCCAAGATTCTCCAGCGCCTGGCGAACCCCCTGCATCATCACGGCATCCGGCCGCATAAAAAAGACATTCTGCCCGGTGATGTCAAAGGTGGACAGGTCGCTGTCCTGGCCGATGCAGGTCAGCACCGGCAGGCCGCCCAGCTCCAGGTACTGCTTTACCGATTCATCCGGCAGGCGGTTTACAATTACGCCCAGCTTCTCGTACATGACAAGAGTGTCAGCTACGGACTTGATGGTTTGGATTACCTGTGTTCCCTTTTTGCTGGCATCCGTCACCAGGATCAGGTGGGTCACCTTTTCCATAACCCGGCGGTTAATCTGCTCAATGCCTGCCTCTCCGTCAATTACGATATAGTCGAAATTGTCCGCCACCAGGGCTATGACCTCCTTAAGATAGGAGTTGATCTTGCAGTAGCAGCCGGCGCTCTCCGGGCGTCCTACGGCGATAAAGCTGAAGGCTTCCGTCTCCACTATGGCTTCAAAGATATGGTATTTTGCTTCTCCCAGCAGTTCCACGGCGGACTTGGTATCGCCGTCCTCCACAGAGGCTACCACCTGTCTGCGGATATCGTCGATGGTCAGAGACACTTCGACACCCAGGGCCGTTGCCAGTCCCACTGCCGGGTCGGCGTCGATGGCCAGGATTTTTTTGTCCGGATATTTTTCGGTCAGAATTTTGACAGTCACCGCTGCCAGGGAAGTTTTGCCCACACCGCCCTTGCCGGAGAGGGCAATTATTTTTGCTTTGTTCATCTCCGCACCTTTCCGTGCGCTTCGGCGCACACGCAAAGCAATAGTTGCATATGCATTTTATGCAACCTTTCCTCTTTCTGTATACCACAGATT
This sequence comes from uncultured Lachnospiraceae bacterium, assembly GCA_947176785.1. GTDB lineage: Bacteria > Bacillota > Clostridia > Lachnospirales > Lachnospiraceae > Acetatifactor. The sequence continues at coordinate 13,884 of CAMWSA010000003.1, read as the reverse complement.
TAGCCCGCGATATTACACCAATGTATATCAGCGCACATCTGCCTGAAAAAGTCAAATATAAAGCACATTTTACCCATTATACAATAATCCTTATAGATACCGCAAGATTTACTTATTCCTTTTTGTTAACAAACATGCGGTCGATTTCTCAGGGTAAAGGCGGTATAATCCCCTTATGGGGGTTATGCCGTTTCTTCGTTTGTAGAGGGTGTCGGAAATAAGCCGCCTGTTGAAGGTTTTGGAAATCCGGCTATTGACTCTGTCGTTGGGGAATAGTTTATACTGGACATACATTAACCGCGAGGAGGACAAAAGCATGAGCGAATTAATCAAAATCAGAGACATGACAGCCAAGTATGACCTTTCGGCCCGGACACTTCGCTATTACGAGGACATGGGACTGATCCAAAGCACCCGAACCGAAGATTATGCTTACAGACTGTATGATGAAGCCAATGTAAAGCGGCTGGAGCAGATCCTAATATTGCGTAAGCTGAACATCAGCATTAAGGATATCCAGCGCATATTCAGCACATCCGGCTCTGAGATTGTTCTGGAAGTGCTGGGTAAAAAGGTGGACAATATTGATGAAGAGATTTCCGTTCTGCATGAACTGAGGGAAATCGTTCTGGAATTTATACACCAGATCGAGTCCGCTGATTTTGGCAGGGAATCGGATGTAAAGCTTCTCTATGAAAAGGCAAAAGAGATTAAAACCCAGATTGTCAATGTGGACTATCAGGGTAATCCTTCTACAATCAATCGTCTGCTGGAGGTAACGGAGAAGCTTGACAACAAGGTTCCGGATATTATGATTGTCAGAATACCCAAATTCAGAGCGGTAACATCGGGGCGCGTGACATTTGAGGAGCTTTTCGGCGGGGAGTTCATGCCATGGCAGGAGGATCACAACGATTTATTCACACCCGTTATTTTCAACTCCTGCGATTTCCTGTGTGGAAGGGAGGATAAGGCCGAATGGATTTGGGCAATCAGGGACGAGGTGACAGAAGCGGACACGTACCCGTACAAAATTATTGAATTTCCCGGCGGATTGTATGCGGCTGCAGTCAGTGTGGACGGCGACGGCGAGAGCCATAACAGGGTGAGAAGCAAGACGGAGAAATGGCTTGAGAACACGAATTTTGTGATTGACGGCGACCGTGAACTGATGGGGCATATGATTTATGAGGATGACGAGATTAAAGAAGGTCTGGGATATAATCAGATGAATCTCTATGCGCCCATAAAACTGAAGGAAGCAAAATAGGATGGTTCAGGATCGGGAAGGTTCTCTTGGAAACAGGGAGCTTTCCCGATTCTCTGCGTTGCAAAGGAAAAGTCGAGGGAAGCCCGTATAAATGGAGATAGGGAAGCACTATATAGAGAAAGCTATAGAAGGAAACAAAAGTCCGGATTGTAATTCTGCAGTGGATCAGCTATACTAAACACAGAGAAGAAGATATGCCCACGAACGGTTAGATTTTCCTTCCTGCACGGCGCACGCTGCCCGATTATGCAGTAGGGGGGGTGTGCAGGAATTGGAAAATCTTAGCGCTCGTTAGTATAAAGGACAGTTTAAGGAGGTGCATATGGCAAGGACGGTTGGACAACCGGGAAAGCGGTTTCGGCAGGTATGATGTGGTACTGGAGCCGAAAAGCCCTGGGGAGGACCATGCCATCATCCTGGAATTTAAGGTGAGAAATGTCAGAAAGGAAGAGTCGCTGGAGGAGACGGTGCAGGCTGCCCTACAGCAGATCGAGGAAAAACAGTACAGGGCGCAGCTGATGGCCCGTGGCATCCCGGGAGAGCGTATCCGCAGCTATGGATTTGCCTTCCAGGGGAAAGAAGTGCTTATAGGGTGAAAAGAAAAATATTCCCATGGCGCAAAAAGCCTTGACAACACTTTACCGCACCACTATAATAAATTCAATTGAGAAAGACAATGACGGAGACAGTACACGTATCCCAAAGGTCACAGAGAGCCGCGGCAGCTGAGAAGCGGCACGAGTAGGATATGTGGAACATCCCTCCCGAGTTGCAGCACCAAAATGCCGATGGCGGCGTGAGTAGATGCTGACGGGTTTCTCCCGTGACAGAGGACGCATATGCTGGTATGTCGTAAATGGATGGGATGGATTACAGCTTCTGCCGTTTACGGTGGAAGCTGTTCTATAATGAGGAATAAGCAGCCGGGCGCCAGCATTTTGCGGAAGATGTCCGGCTTTGTTTTGGCGATGGGTCAGGAAAAGCAGGACTGATCCCAAGCCCGAGCGGGGCTGGCCTGAGACAGATGGGAGACCTGCCAGAGTCAAACTTCCCCTTTTGCGGGAAAGAGATAAGGGGCTGTGAGGACTTTTTACATCCCCAGCGATGATGCAATAAGCCGGGCAGTGCCTGACTTATGCGGGAAAGAGGTAGCTATGAGAGACACAATTGAGATCAGATGGCATGGCCGGGGCGGCCAGGGTGCCAAGACGGCGGCACTGCTGCTGGCGGATGTAGCGTTTAAGACAGGAAAGTATGTACAGGGTTTTCCGGAGTACGGCCCGGAGCGTATGGGCGCTCCCATCACTGCCTATAACAGGCTCAGTGACAAGCCCATTACGATCCACTCCAATATATACGATCCGGACCTGGTGGCTGTGGTGGATGACAGCCTGCTGGAGACTATTGATGTGACCCATGGACTGAGCCCGGAGGGAGCTGTCATTGTCAACAGCCAAAAACCCAGGGAGGAGATTCTTCCCCATCTAAGGGGCTATCAGGGCAGGGTGTATGTGATTGATGCCCGGGAGATTTCCGTGAAGGCATTGGGCAAATACTTTCCCAATTCTCCGATGCTGGCCGCTGTGGTGGCGGTGTCCGGCGTCATGGAACAGGAAGTGTTTTTGCAGGAGATGAGAGCGTCCTACCAGCATAAATTTGCCAAGAAGCCCGAAGTCATAGACGGCAATATGAAAGCGCTGGAGCTGACCTTTGAGGCGCTGCGGTAAAGAGTCGGCGGGACACGGACATGGAACCTGAGGAAGCATCTTTTCCGGCAGTGCCGACAGGCAGGCCATGGAACTTGAAATTTGGAGGATACATATGAAAAGTACAGAGATCAATGAAAAGAGCCCCTGGCAGGATATCACAGAGGGCAATAAGATATTTGAACCGGCCACATCCCGGCATTTCTGCACCGGGGAGTGGCGCACCTCCACGCCGGTGTTTGACGAGGAAAAGTGCAAGCAGTGCCTGTTGTGCTTCCCGGTGTGCCCGGATTCTTCCATTCCGGTGAAGGATGGCAGGAGAGGGGATTTTGACTACGACCACTGCAAGGGCTGCGGCATCTGCGCCAAAGTGTGCCCTTTTGGTGCTATTGCGATGAAGGAGGGCAAATAAATGGCGATCAGAGAACGATTATCCGGAAACGAGGCAGTGGCCTATGCCATTAAGCAGATCAACCCGGACGTGATGCCCGCGTTTCCCATCACGCCCTCCACGGAGATTCCCCAGTATGTAGCCAACTATATTGCCAACGGGGATATCGACACGGAATTTATACATGTGGAAAGCGAACACAGCGCCATGAGCGCCACTTTGGGGGCCAGCGCGGCGGGGGCCAGGGCTTTGACGGCCACCTCCTCCTGCGGTATGGCGCTGATGTGGGAGGAACTGTATGTGGCGGCGTCGGACAGGCTGCCCATTGTGCTGGCATTGGTGAATCGTGCTCTCACCGGCCCTATCAATATCAATGCGGACCACTCCGACAGCATGGGTGCCAGGGACAGCGGCTGGATTCAGATCTATGCGGAGTCCAACCAGGAGGTATACGACAACTTTCTACAGGCATTTCCCATTGCGGAGGACCCCAGGGTGCATCTGCCGGTGATGATCTGCCAGGACGGCTTTATCACCAGCCATGGGGTGGAGAACATTCTGCTGGTGGAGGATGAAAGGGTCAAAGAGCTGGTGGGCGAGTATCATCCTGAACACTTCCTGTTAAACAGTAAGGAACCCCTGGCCGTAGGCCCCTATGCGGTGTCCAACTACTATATGGAGACCAAGCGGGGACAGCGGGAAGCCATGATCAATGCCAGAGAAGTGATCCTGGAATTGGCGGCCAGGTTTGAGGAGATGACAGGCAGGCATTATGGCTTTTTTGAGGAGTATGCCATGGAGGATGCAGAGTATGTGATCGTCCTCATCGGCTCCGCGGCGGGAACCTGCAAGGCGGCGGTGGACAAGCTTCGTCAGGCCACCGGCAAAAAGGTGGGATTGTGTAAGATTCGGGTGTTCCGTCCCTTTCCCGAAGAGGAACTGGCGCAGGCCCTGAAAGACCGCAAGGCCATTGCCATCCTGGATCGCAGTGAGATGTTCTCCGCCACCGGCGGCCCCCTGGGCGCAGAGGTGCGGGCGGCGCTGCAGGGCGCAAAATCCCGGGCGGAAGTGGTCAACTATCTCTATGGCCTGGGCGGCAGAGATATCACAGTGCAGGATTTTGAAAAAGTATATGAGAGACTGGAAGAGATGGCCCGGACCCACGAGATCCCGGATATGTATGAGTATATCGGACTCCGCTCCAGATAATTCAAAGCGGGAACTCTTAACAGCATCGCCCGCCGCCGGCACCCGGAGAATTTAAGGACGCTTAAAGGGCGGAAAATGCGGAACTCTTAATCGGAGGAAACAATGGAAAATACATACAACTTTAAAGAAGTCATGAGTAAGGAGGAGCGTCTTGCTCCCGGACATAGGATGTGCGCCGGCTGCGGCGGCACGGTGGCGGTGCGGGCGGTACTGCGTGCCCTGCGTCCCGGGGACAGGGCGGTGGTGGGCAATGCCACCGGCTGCCTGGAGGTATCCAGCTTCATGTATCCGTTCACGGCCTACGAGGACAGCTATATCCACAACGCCTTTGAAAACGCAGGGGCCACTCTGTCAGGCGTGGAGACTGCCTACCGGGTGCTGAAAAGGAAGGGTAAAATCAACGATACTTTCAAGTTCATCACCTTTGGCGGTGACGGCGGCACCTATGACATTGGTTTCCAGTCCCTGTCCGGTGCCATGGAGCGGGGCCATGATATGGTGTACGTGTGTTATGACAACGGCGCTTACATGAACACGGGAACCCAGCGTTCCTCCGCTACTCCTCAGTATGCGGACACTACTACTACCCCCGCGGGAAAGGCCAGCGACGGCAAGGTGCAGGTGCGCAAGGATCTGACCGCCATCATGGCCCAGCACCACATTCCCTATGCGGCCCAGACCACCTTCACCGGCAATTTCAAGGATCTCCACACCAAGGCGGAGCGTGCCATCTATACGCCGGGGGCCGCATTTTTGAACGTGATGTCTCCCTGCCCCAGGGGGTGGGGGTATGACCCGTCCGAATTGATGACCGTCTGCAAGCTGGCTGTGGATACCTGTTACTGGCCCCTGTATGAGGTGATTGACGGAAAGTGGATGCTGAACTATGTGCCTAAAAAGAAGCTTCCCATCGAAGATTTCCTGCGTCCCCAGAAGCGCTTTAAGCACCTGTTCAAGCCGGGCAGGGAAGACCTGCTGGCCCGGTTCCAGACAGAGGTGGACAGACAGTGGGAAGCGCTGCGGAGACGCTGCGAACTTTGAACGGATACATGTCTGCATGGCTGTTTATTATAAGGCGAAGGAGGTAATCTAAATTAGCAGATATACGAAGGGAGCATTGGGGGCTTCGGCAGTGATTTTATGTATATTGGCTGCAATTGCGCTTTTTGATCTCCGATATGATGAACATATTCATTTTTCCCGGAAATCCGGTTATTATGATTCCGGGTTCTATCTTAGGATCTTTGGAGGTGGGGGAAACGAAATACATTATACACTGGATGGCAGTGAACCCACAATAAATGATCCTGTATTTGACAGAGGGAATCCGATTTATTTAGATGATGCAACAAATCAAGCGAATGTTCACTCTGTGAGAACTGATGTATCAACAGGTTTTCTTGTTGATCTGATCGAACTATATTCGGGAGGAATACCAAACTATACAGTGCCTGATTATAATGTAGACAAATGTAACATAATCCGTGCTTCGATATTTGATTCATCAGGGAATTGTATTGATTCTGCCACAGGTGTTTATTTTGTGGGGTTTCAGGATAAAGACGCTTATCAGAATATTTATACGGCATCAATTGTAACATCCCCGGAGAATCTTTTTGATAATGATATCGGTATTTATATTACAGGCACTTATTTTAATACGTATCTTGAAAATGGTCTTGGTAAGGAAGACAATTGGGCAACACCATATTGGTGGTGGTGGAATTCAAATTATTCCAATCGGGGAATAGGCTGGGAGAGAGAAGCCACTGTTACTGTTTTTGACGAGCATCAACATGTTGTGTTGGAAGAAGACTGTGGGATACGAATTAAGGGTGGTGGGAGCCGGGGGTATCTTCCTAAAAGCATCAGCTGCTACGCCAGGGATATATACGGCGGTAGCAATAACTTTCATACGGACATCTTTGAGACCGGCTTTTTTCCGCATAAGTTTGTTTTCTTCTCCGGCGGGGACGATAATATATTCAAGCTGAAGGATTACATGGTCAACACCATGGAGCAGGGGTTACATTTTGCTACTATGGACTTCATCCCCTGTGCATTATTTCTTGACGGAGAATATTGGGGGACTTATTATATTACCGAGGATTACAATGCAGACTACATTGGCGATCATTATCATGTGAATAACGATAATGTAATAATGGTTAAAAGCAACTCTTTGAGTGAGGGAACTGAAGAAGATTTTGAAAGGTTCACAGAATGGCGTTCCTTTATTCTGGATTATGATATGACTGATGCGGAAAACTATCAGCGAGCATGTGAACTGATGGATATGGACAGCTACATAGACTATTATGCCGCGCAAATATATATTGGACGAAACAACGATTGGCCCAATGGTAATTATGCTTTGTGGCGAACCAGAGAAAATGACGGATCACGGTACGGCGACTGCAAATGGAGATGGATGTTATTCGATGTAAATTCCGGCAGTATGAGCATTAGCCGATTAGAAAATGATACTCTCCAATATGTTCTGGAAGTAGATCCTGTGTTTTCGTCCCTGTACCAAAATATGGAGTTTCGTCTCGACTTTGCCAGACGGATATTGTACATTGGCGGGGAGGTCTTTGCGCAGGAAAAGTGTGATTCATTTCTGGATTACTATGTGCAGACAATGAAAACCTCACTTCTAAACAGCAATATGCGCTTCTATATGGATACAAGAGTTGAAGAATTCGAACATAATATAGAGGATATGCGTACTTTTTTTGAGAAAAGGTATGACATTGTCTGGGATTCTTTGGTAAGCAATATGGGGGAGGATTGGTTACGTCAAAATGGAATACAGAAATGAACTTAAATTTGAGGTGTCGGATTTTGATTTGGCTAAAATCGAAGGCAGGCTGTGTCCGCTTATGCATGCGGACAGTCATCAAAGTGAAAAAGGATATACTGTGAGAAGCTTATACTTTGATGATTTGTATGATACTTGTATGCTGGAAAAAGAGAACGGCGTTTCTGTGAGAGAAAAATATCGAATTCGAATATATAATTGCAATCCTGATCTGATACGCCTTGAGAAAAAAGTAAAACGTATTGGAATGACCCGAAAAGTATCCTGGAAGCTGACAATGGAGGATTGCAAGGCTTTTATGGAAAATGACATGGATTATCTATATTATATATTGCGTAAACACAGCGGTACGTTATTGGAGGAATTTGCCGTGAAAATACTTCAGCGTCACTTTACTCCAAAATGTATCGTTGAATATGACAGAATCGTCTTTATTGAAAATGTAGGAAATGTGCGCATAACCTTTGATCGGGATATATCCGGAAGCAGGCAGACAGATCATTTTTTTGATTCCGGAATCTTTTTAGTCCCCGTAATGCCATCGGCTCGTCATATCCTGGAGGTCAAATATGATGAGTTATTACCGCACTATATATTACAGGCGCTGGATCTGGGCTATTTGCGCAAACAGTCTTTTTCAAAATATTATATTACAAGGGCCGCTATTGGCTAAAGGGAGAAATTATGGGATTTAATGACATTATTAAGAACTCGGTTTTAGAGGGATTTTCATCCTCAAATATTTCAACAACAAAAAGCATACTGACGTTAGGGATTTGTCTTTTGATTGCAGTATATATTTTCTTTGTCTATAGATATATCACCCGGACAACCTTTTATGATAAAAGCTTTAATGTATCTATGGCAGTGATCTCTGTTATTGTGGCAGGGATTATTATAGCAATGCAGTCGAATCTGATTATTTCACTTGGTATGGTCGGCGCCTTATCTATCGTCCGTTTTAGGACAGCAATTAAAGAACCCATGGATCTGTTATTTTTATTCTGGTCAATTGCCACAGGGATTATTTGCGGCGCCGGCCTCTATGAACTGTCAATCATTGTTGCGCTTGTATGCACAGCGGGAATTTTGGTGTTACAGGTGATCCCGATCAGAATCAGTCCGTATCTGGTAGTTATAAATGCAATAAACAAAGAAGCAGAAGGCGAAATATTGGATATTATACGGAAATACTCGCCACGATACAGAATTGATTCAAAGAACATAAGGCAGCAGGGAATGGATCTTATTATAGAAATTCGAATAAAGGAGGCAAGCAGGTTAGTAAATGAACTGTCTGAAATTAATTCTGTGACAACAGTGTCTCTTTTATATCATGATTCTCCTGTAAAAAATTGAGGACATATTGTGCAATGACAGGGCATTATATATGTGCTGATAAAATTGCGGAGGCGGTCTGCCCGGCTGGAGGGCAGAGTGCGGAGTCGGATACATAGGGGCCGGCCTTTAGTCGGATTTCCGTGCAGCGGCCTTTGCATTGGCCGGATAATCATGCCGCAAGCGCTATATGCGGGGGCGAACCGTAACGCATATGGAAGGCTGCCGGGGGGTGCCCCGACAGCCTGTTGTTTTGCTGCGCCGCCACCCTACCTGCCAAACAGTGTGCCGATAATGCCCCGGCCCAGGGCGGCGCCCACATTGCCTCCCAGCTTCTTTCCAAAGGAGCCCCCCACAGTCTTGCCGATGGTGTTGCCCAGTTCCCGGCCCACAGTGCCGGCGGCGCTGTTAGCCACGCTTTTGGCGGCGGACTTGACAGCCCGCTGGCCGGCGGCCTGCTTGCGCTCCTCCGCTTTCTGAGCGGCGGCAAGTTCTTTTTGCCTGGCTTTCTCGGCGGCGGCCTCCTCCTTCAGACGCTGTTTTTCCTCGGCTGCCGCCTGTTTGGCCGCTTCGGCAGCCTCCGCATTGGCCAGGTTCAAGCGCTCCAGAAACTCATAGGCGGAATCACGGTCAAAATAGTCATGATATTTAGTATACAGGATATTGTTCCTGATCTGCTTCTCGCGGATATCGTCGTCCAATGCCCCCATCTGGCTCTGAGGAGGCAGAACATCACATTTTTTCACCACTGTAGGCACGCCGGATTCATCCAACACAGACACCAGGGCCTCTCCAATCCCCAGGTTGATCAGGGCGTCATAGGTGTCGAAATCAGGATTCACCCGGAAGGACTGCGCGGCAGCCTTGGCCCCCCGCTGTTCCGAAGGCGTATAGGCGTGCAGGGCATGCTGTACCTTGTTGCCCAGCTGGGCCAGAACGCCGTCAGGGATATCCTTGGGACTCTGGGTCACAAAATAGATGCCCACGCCCTTGGAGCGGATTAACTTCACCACCTGTTCAATCTTGGTCAGCAGGGTCTTGGAAGCGCTGTCAAAAAGCAGATGTGCTTCATCAAAGAAAAACACCATTTTGGGGGCATCCAGGTCCCCGGCCTCCGGCAGGAGTTCAAACAACTCTGAAAGCATCCAAAGCAGGAAGGTGGCGTACATAGTGGGCCTGTTGACCAGGGTCTGGCAGTCCAGGATCTGGATCACGCCCTTACCCTCCCGGTTGCGGCAGAACCAGTCGGCTATATTCAGGGCAGGCTCACTGAAAAACAACTCGCCCCCCTCGCTTTCCAGAGCGATGATGGCCCTGGTGATTGCGCCCAGGCTGGGCTTGGTGATATTGCCGTATTTCAGGGTCAACTCCTTGGCGTTCTCTCCCACATACTGGATCATGGCCTTCAGATCCTTGGTGTCAATCAGCAGCAGACCTTCATCATCTGCTATCTTAAAAAGAATTGTCAAGATAGCGCTCTGGGTGTCGTTCAGTTCCAGGATCCGGGACAGCAGCAGCGGCCCCATCTCGGAGACGGTGGTGCGCAGGGGCAGCCCCTTTTGTCCGTATACGTCCCAATAGGTAGTGGGAAAGGAATCGAATGCAAACCCCTCCCGTTCCAGCCCCATGTCGTCAATGCGCCTCTGCAGGCTCTCGGATATTATGCCGGGCCTGCACATGCCGGCCAGATCCCCCTTTACATCCGCCAGAAATACAGGTACGCCGCAGTCGCTGAACGACTCGGCCAGTACCTTTAAGGTGATGGTTTTACCGGTGCCGGTGGCACCTGCGATCATGCCGTGGCGGTTGGCCATGCGGGGGTATATGTACACTTTCTCGTCCCCCGACATGCCTAACCATATCTTATTGTCCTGATACATACTCATTCCTCCCAAGTACAGTTTTGTCACATACACCTACTGTAGCATTAACGGGAATAAATGGCAAGCTGATTTGTATAAGCCTTCTGTACTCCTGCCTTGGTGTATGGCGGCCCGCCCCAATATTGCGTCGGTCGATGTGTACAAGCTTTCAGCGACCTTGCGTCGGCTTCATGTAGGATAATTGCCTGTTCCTGTCCGGCGCGGTACTTCTCCCTGTTCCTTGCCTTGCGGTATGCGTCATAGACGGGCTTTGTCTTTTGGCAGGTGGAAATATTCTTGATAAGCACCGCCATGTCCGCAGGCCGCTTTTCCGCGTTCTTCAATGCGTCTGCTGCCTGTCCGCTTTCCGCTGCTATTTCCTCAATCCGGCTGACTAAATCCGCATACTGTTCAATTTTATATTCCGTCAAGAAATTCATAGTTATAATAAAGTCGACTTGATTTTGCCGGATGACCAGTCCCTGTCAGCTTGCAACTATAAATCTCAGGAGGTTATTTTCTTGGCTTTTAAAATTTTCCGTAAATATGGCCGGTACTTTTTTCCCGCTGTATACCGGACCTGCTGCATGCGCTGGTCTGACTGGGCACTGATCTCGGCACACTGGAATTATTCCCCGGCGGTGGCTTCCGGAAGGGATTCAGGCAAATCCTTCTTGTAGCGCAGCCGGTGTTCTAAGTTGGCCTGGTTTTCATCTAATTGTATGCAGATTCATAATTGCCAGAATAGCCTGATCCGCTTATAATAAAACTGAAAGAAAAATTACGATACCAGGTAAGACAATATTTCAGAAAGAAAGAGTGGATCATGGAAGAGTCTGTTAAGAAGAAAAAGAAACATTGGATATTAAGGATACTGTTGTTGTTGTTGCTGCTTATCCTTGTTGCGGCAGCGATCCTGTCCATCTGGCTGGTACCCAGGGCCCGCCGTCTGCAGAGGGCCTTGACGGCACAAAACTGTGCAATTACCGCTGAGGTATCTCTGAACCGGCAGACGCTGACGGAGGAGCAACAAAAATTACTGCAGAGTCTGTCCCTGCTTACCGGGCTGGATGAAGCAGACTGGGAGAAGCTGAAGCTGCAGGGGGGATATGACGCAGGAACGATAGAATTGGCCGTATATGACGGGCAGGATGCCCTGTTCACGCGGCTGTATCTGACACAGGACTGTCAGGCCGTGGATTTGCACAGCATTTATGACAGGGCCTGTGACCATCTGACAGAGCAGATCGGATTGTTATCCCATGTGCTGCCCCAGTGGAGCCTTGGGGATTATGTGGCATTGCAACAGCTGGAGTACGCTTTTGGATTTAGGCCGGGAAATCAGGGGTTTATAAACTTCCCCGATCTTCAGGGTATGTTGGAAAACCTTCAGTCCAGGCTGTCCCTGCCCATGCTGTGCGGGGCCGTATTGGCGGCGGACCAGTGGGACCGGGAATCCCAGGAGTTGGTTTACCATATCACCGCTTCGGACAGACGGCTGGCGCTGGCCCGGCAGATCGCCGGAAAAACGGGGCGTGCCCGGGAGACGGAGTCCTGGCAGCTGCCGGAGGGCGCAGCGCTGGATGTGGTGATCTATCTGGGAGAACCCCAGGTGCGGATGCGGGTTACGGGAAAGCTGCCGGAGGTAAAACAACTGACGGACTGGTCCCTGGAATTGACCTGGGACGGATATTCTTCCACGGAGGCTCCCATCTCTCTGGTGGACCAGCAGATGATAAACGGCCTGGCGGAACTTCTGAAATTGTTGGAGGTTCTGTGCAGACAATCAGATACGGAGGCATTGGAATTCAGTACCATTTATGAAAATGCATTGGACAGTTCTGGGACGGTACAGGATAATGAGGCAGGTGAGGAGATGGCGGAGCGACAGGAGGATGGAGGCTGGCGCGTGGTGGGGGACTATGAACTGCCTGTCAGTCTGACATTGGAGGAGGAATCCAAATATGGCCTTTATCAGGCCATGGTGAAAGGTGTCCCCTATTTATTAAACCTTGGCCGGGATGGAGTCTTTGGTTTTGACAGCGGTATCAGCAGTGTTCTGAAGCTGTATAATGCGGAGGATCGTTTTTACTGGACGGATGAAATGCTGGTGTTGGACTTTGGGGCTTCGGACACAGTGTGGTATTTGCAGATGCAGGACGGTGACCGATGGAATCTGATTTTCAGGGAGGATTTATCCACCCATCCGGAAGGGGGGGCCCTGCAGGACGGGACGGTTTTTGAAAAAATATCTTAAAATCCTTCTGAAAATATCCCGGGACATAAAAAGGGTTCTTTTTCGCACTTGACATATATCTCATACTGTGTATAATAAGAGATACAACAGCAGAAAGAATAACAACCTCATTCAATTGGAGGCGTTATTCTTTCTGCTGTTTTCTTTTACGACTAACTAACAAGGAGGAGCCTGAGGATGGCAAAAGAAAAAGAAAACGTAATTTCCAACAGAGAGGTGAAAGACAGCGCATTTACGACATATTTTGGGGAGCCGGAAAACGCTTCCCAACTGTATGCCGCATTGACAAATGAGAAGGTAACGCCGGAGGACATTACATATGTGACACTGGAGGGAGTGCTGTTTGTCGCCCGGAAGAATGATCTGGCTTTTACTGTGAAGAACCGTGTGCTGGTTATCAGTGAGCATCAGTCCACGGTAAACGAGAATATGCCCCTGCGGGATCTCTTGTACCTGGGGCGCACACTGGAGAAAATATTGGACAAAAGGACACTTTACAGGCGCAAGCCGGTCGGTATACCCACTCCTGAATTCTTTGTTTTTTATAACGGTGACGACCCGCAACCGCCGGAAAAAGTTTTGCGGCTCTCCGATGCCTATCTTGAAAAGATGGAACATCCTATGTTAGAATTAGAAGTGAAAGTAATCAACATCAATCTTCCGTCAGGACACAGGCTTCTGGAGCAATGCCGCCCGATGTACGAATATTCCTGGTTCATTCAGCAGATCAAGAGGTATCTGTGGAATGGGTTGACCCGGGACGCTGCGATAACTCAAGCGGTGAATGACTGCATAGATGCTGGAATATTGGTAGAGTTTATGAAAAATTACGGATCGGAGGTGGTGAATATGCTGTATACGCAATGGAATTATGACGAGGCTGTTGCGGTGGAAAGGGAGGAGGCATATGAAGATGGCCGGGAGGCCGGAAAGGCCCTTGGTATGGCTATGGGGATAGCCGAGGGAAAAGCAGCCGGGATAGCCGAGGGAAAAGCAGCCGGGATAGCCGAGGGAAAAGCAGCCGGGATAG
>CAMWSA010000002.1 GCA_947176785.1 uncultured Lachnospiraceae bacterium | reverse complement strand
CTTTCTGTTTCCAGTCTTCTGTGTTATTGGACCCTCAAGAATTAGCGGACGCAGACGCAGGTGTTTAGGCTTCTTGCGGTGTGTCGGGTTCCTGCGGCGTGTCGGGTTTATCCGGTGTGTCGGGTTCATCCGAAGCAGTGCTGCATATTACAAAGGTGCTGAAATGTTCCGCCTTAAATGTTATCATTCCGCCCTCACATGCTGCTTCCACCTCTGTGGGTGCATTGTCGTCACCGGAGTCGTAGTGCAGTACAACCACACTGTCGGGATTCATTCCCGCCGGCATCGGTATAGAGAGCATTACAGGTGTCCTTAGAGGTAATTCCTTCATTCCCAAAAGCAGTTTTACATCAAAGGCACAAACATTGCTGTACCCATCCAGGCCAGGCAGTCCTTCTTCCTTCATCTCGCTGATCCGAAGAACAGCCCTTTCACCTGCCGGAACACTGAGCATTGCGCCGCAGATGGTAGTTCCGTCAGGGATTCTGTCGTCGGTGCTGTCCACTGTCACGCTGGTACCTGCGGCCTGTTCCAGCAGCGCGTCGTACTTCTCAAGAACTTCCTGCAGCCCGGCATTCTCCTGCGGCAGGCTGTCGCTGCTCCTGGCTGCCAGAGTGCGGAACGCTTCGGCATATTCGGTCACAAACTCTTGCGGCGCATATTCGTCTTCCAGCAAATCTTTCAAATCTTCGGCAACACTCTCCAAACCTTTGGCATCCAATGTCTCATTTTCATCCGGCTTGGTAATATAATCTTTCAGAATTGCCGTTCCAAACACCCCGGGAGATGACCATCCCTGCCCCGACTCATCGTACCAGCTCAAAGTACCGATCCGCTTGCCGCCTGCCGCGTCATTGATCTGAAGCTCGATACCTATTTCCATATTTCCGGCAGGCTCGATGTCCGTCCACTTGAGAGCCGTCTCAATGATATAACCGTCCGCAGTTGTCTTTGCAACGGACTGAATGTTTTCAGCCGTACACTTTTTGCCGTTATAACTCTGCTCCGCCATATAGTTAATGCGGTACTGCTTGTCATCCTCCTCGTACGCGGTGGATTTATGATTATTCTCGTCAATAAATACTTCCAGGGAATCCTGCTCATGAGCCTGACTTGCAGACTTATCCAAAACGGCATCCTTGACCTGCGCAAACACATACAGGTACTCCTGATCCCACATAAGACTTGCCTGGGCCTCTGCTTCAGCCCCCGCGCGGATGGTCAGCGGAATGGTCACCGCCTTATCCCAGCTGTTCTCCCTTACGCCGTCTACCACTGCTGTTCCCATGGGAATATACGTATATGGTTTCAGCGTTGCAGCCGCGAAAAATTCACTGCTGGTCGCCTGGGAAAGAGTTGTGTCATTGTAAGCCGCCTTCTGGCTGCCGTTGGTTACTACAATATCAAATCCCACTGTTGCCGCTGCTTTCAGCAGAGAACTGTCAAGTTCTTTACTCACAACAGCGATATAGCCGTCCTCCGTCTCCTCCGCGTCGGTGCGGCTGCACTCCGCGGACAGGATGGCTCCGTCTGCGCCTGTGAGATACAGAGTCACTTGATCCTCCGCATCCTTCACGGGATCTGTCACCTTCACCTGCACGGAAATTCCATTGTCGTTCCACACCGGCGTAAAGCTTACCGCGGTGCCGCCTCTTACATAACTCTGCTCTATACCGGAGGCGAAAGACTCCTTGGGTGTCTGAATCACTGTCAGTTTACGGATGACCGGTTTGAGAGGCTCCGTATTGACAAACACCCAATAGGAGGGCTTAACCTGGTAATCGTCGTCAAAGAGAAGCGGACATTGCTTTCTGGTGCCGTCCGTTCCTCCGCCCACCGAACTGGACGTCTGTAACCAGGAATTTTTGTCGATCACACCCCAAATTGTAATACTGCCAACCCGACAGCCCTCTTCCTTCATGCGACGAAGGATGGTATAAATATCCTGGTAACGCTTGGCCTGCCTCTCATATTCTGCCGCCAGGGTACCTTTGGTTCCGTCGTAAGAACTGCTTGCAGCCATATCCAACTCAGTAATCTGTATCTGGCCAACCACTTCACAGTAAGCCCTGGCCGCCGCCTCAAATTCCTCCACGGTGGGAGAACCGCCTGTCTGATAATGTCCCTGCATGCCCATTCCGTCGATTCTGGCTCCCTCGGCGGCCTTGACATCCTTCAAGAGCTGCACGATCCCGTTGCGTTTGTTTACGAACCATTCGTTATAATCGTTGTAGTACAATTCCACGCTTGCCGGCATGTACTTGTTGGCATAGGTAAATGCGTTCAGAATATACTCGTTGCTTTGGTACACGGCCCACCAACTGGAATTCTCCGTATCATCCCGGTAAGTGCCTGTACCGTCGCTCACCGCCTCGTTGACCACGTCCCAGCCATAGAACATATCCTTATATTTGCTGCCGGGGCCGGTAAAGTGCTCCGCCATGGTCTTGATATACCACTCCAGCCGCAGATTCATCGTATCCTTGTCCACATAAGGCTGATTGGCGTCATAGTTCACATGGAAGAACCATTCCGGCGTCTGGGAGTGCCATACCAGCACATGTCCACGGATCATGATGGCATCTTCCGGATGCTCCTGGTTCCAGTCATAGATGACATTCAACGTCTTTTCCGCACGACTGTAATCCAGCCTGGGAACCTGAATCTCCTGCCCGTTGACGGAAGCCGTTTCTGTGCCCGGGCAGGTGCTGGCGTAGCCAAACATCGCGTCCGGTTTCAGTTCATTGCCCAATGTCACGGCGTTAAAGTGCTTGGTGACAAGCTGCATCAGCAAATCGTCCGACAGTTCGGAGTTCAAAATGGAAACACCCATCAGGAAGTCGTCTCCCATCTCCTTGGCAACAGCTTCTTTCAGATCGGGAACATCCTGCTGAATCTCCTTTTTCGGCACAATCATTTCACAAAGTTCCACACCGGTGGTATAGTATGTACCCTTTACGCCCGGGCCGCTGCCATACTCTGTCCCCTGTTCCAGAATACGCATCACTACCTTGTCCAGCGTGCCTGTCCAGGAAGGAGTAAAGGTTCCGGCAAATTTAGTCCACACGCCGGGTTCCAGAACTTTCCTGGTGTCCCCGGTGATATTGCAGGAATAGTTGGCCGTACCGTCCGAAACGATAAACGGTGCCATCTCCACGGTCCGCTGCTCCGCCGGAGCGTCCTTGTAGTCGTTCTCATCCAGCATTACATAGAACGTAAACTGATATTCCGAATTTTTAGTAACTGCCTGGGTGATATCCTGGGCAAAGCAATTATAGTTGGAACCGCGGTTTGTAATCTTACCATAAGTTTTGATATCATCAAAAATGGCATTCTGTGCCACTTCCGCGGTGATCACAGCATCTCCCTTTTCCGCTCCCCACACATCCAGGTGATCGGGATCGGCAAAGTTCGGATTCTGAATCAGATTTTCTCCCAGGGGGATCTCCTCAACAATTCCATCCATTGTAAATTCAATGCTGACAATCTGAACCGTATGCGGTGCAGCATAAACATTATTTTTCTCCTGACCTTCATCGGTCTTTGTATCGTTCTCATCAGAGCACATAATCCCTATGCATGCGGCCTTCCCAGTAAAGTCAGGGACAAAAGAATACTCCGTTTTTCCGGAATTATTATAGTATTCTTTCAGCGTACTTTCTTTAGTGCCGCCATATATCTTAAAGGCCAAAGTTGCATTTTGGTCCGCTGTTCTTATTGTGATGTTTTCACAATGAGCCATATCCAGCGTCTCGGGCAGATCCAGGCAATATTCTTCCCACTGTTTGGTATAGGAGAGAATTAATTTTCCGTCCGTGAGTGCCACCGGGGTATTGCTCCAACGCTCATAAGTCTTCAGACTTTCCGCCGGGTATTTATTGTCCTCCGGTGTATCATCAGGCGGTACGTTCTTCATCTTAAAGGTCAGACTGACGATTTCAGCCAAAAACGGATATGTATTACTATTGCCATTTGCCATAACACCAATACAATCCGCACTTCCGGTAAAATCAGGTGTAAAGGTATATTCACTTTGACCGGAATTTTCATAATAAGCCTTTAACTGGTTTTTGCCGCTGTCATAAACCTTAAAGGCTAATCCCCCGTTCTGATCCGCCGTCCTGATTGTGATGCTCTCACAATTGGACATGTCCAGTACCTTCGGCAAATCCAGGCAAAACTCTTGGTTTTCTTCCGAAAAAGATAATACCTGTTTCCCGTCCGTAAGTTCCACCGGGGTATTATTCCAACGGCCGTAGGCTCTCAAATCCGCCGCCGCATAGGTTTCTTCAGCAGATGGGTCTTCTACAGGCATATCTTTCATCTCAAAAGATATGCTGACAATCTGAGCAGTAAACGGATATGTATTATTACTGCCATTGGACATGACGCCAATGCAGGCCGCATTTCCGGTAAAATCAGGTGTAAAGGTATATTCGCTTTGACCGGAATTTTCATAATAAGCCTTTAACTGGTTTTTGCCGCTGTCATAAACCTTAAAGGCTAATCCCCCGTTCTGATCCGCCGTCCTGATTGTGATGCTCTCACAATTGGACATGTCCAGTACCTTCGGCAAATCCAGGCAAAACTCTTGGTTTTCTTCCGAAAAAGATAATACCAGTTTCCCGTCCGTAAGTTCCACCGGAGTATTATTCCAACGGCCATAGACTCTCAAATCCGCCGCCGCATAGGTTTCTGCTCCCTCAACATTGGCAGTGTTCAGATCGTCTGATAAATTCCCGGCAATGCTGTTCACATCTTCGGGACCGACACTGTCATTGCCCGTTACAACATCTTCAGGACCGACACTGTCATTGCCTGTTACAGTTTCCTGCGCTGTATGCTCAGCATAAGTAACAGCTTCTCCGTCCACTTGGGATGCCTGAGCGGTAATTCCAGTAAACTGGATACTTCCAAACACCAGACACCCTGCTACAAGCCATGCCAGTTTGCGATAAAAACGCATGTTCATTTTAGTACCTCCTCCTATATTTTTTTTACGGGCAAATGCAGTTCTTCAACTAACTGCGTTCCGGGATATGGCGGTTAAAGGAGTCCAGACATTTGTCCATAAATATTCTATAAGTACAGGGTACATGATTTGGAAAGCACTTGCTAATTAAATAGTGCTATTTGAATAGCAAATATTGCTAACCGGGCAAAAATGCTCTACATATTTCACATGCATGACATAAATATGTTCTCTCTAATTGTGCATAATTCTCCTGCATCTTTTGTTTGTTTCATATGAGAATCCGTTCTTTTTGATATACTCATGCCTAATTGGATTTTCCACAGCACCTGTTGCCCATTATACGCATGTGCCGTGCAGGAATAAAAATCTTGGCGCTCATTCATATATAAACTCCTCCTACCTCATTTCAGCCGTCCGCATTCTTATCCAGCGAAGATTCCTCGGTGTGGAAGAATGTTTCCGGCAGAAGCGCGACCGCAGGTTACACAACAAAAAACCTGCCGCATGGTTTCCCACACGGCAGGCATTCCCTTCTTTCCCGCGTATAATTCAAATTCAGTCTTCGCTTCCCCTTCTTCCTCTGCGGCCGGAGCCATGGGGCTTTTTCAACACCACAAGGGTCATCACCCCTATGACGACAACAACCAGCACTGTGACCACAGCTATCACCACAAATATGTTGACTCCCCCTGAGTCCCCGTCCGACGCCTGGTCGTCGTTCTCAGCGCCGGGGGAAGGGGAAGGAAGCAAGATATCCTCCTCCGGCTGCGGCACATCCTCCGAAGAACCTTCCTCCGGCTGCCGGGATTCGCTTTCCGGCGGCGGTGTACTCTCCGTTGAACTGTCCACAGGGGCTTCCGTTGGCTTTGGACTCTCGGTGGCCCTGGGCGGCTGCACCGGCCGTGGCGTAGGTAACGCCACAGGAAGCTGGGGTGCCGCCGTCGGAATCACCACCGGGGTCTGCGTTGCCGCTGGTGGCTGGGGTTGTGCCGGCGGCTGAGGCTCCGACGGGGGTTGAGGCTCCGACGGCGGCTGGGGCTGCACTACAGCCGGACCGATCTGAACCGCCTCCGGAAGTTCCACGCCCTGCATGGTCTTTAACTCCGTGCCGTATACATACTGCAAAGAATTTTCCACGACGCTGACCGTGGCAGTCACCTCATTGCCGCCCCCGTCCAGCACCTTGATCTTTCCCACAGTCAAGGCATCCGTGCCCTCCGTAAACAGCGCTTCCGTCCCTGCCAGATAGACCCTCAGGCTCCCGGCGGCTTCGTCATAGCGGAAATCTTTTATCTTTGCCCCGCTGTCCTCAAACTGAAATTCCACCCTGGCGGCGTTTGCCGACTCCACCGAGAGGCTGAAGCACAGGGAGGAAACCCCTTCTTTAGCCGCATGTTGAGAGACGACCGTAACCGTCCCTCCCTGATCCAGCCGCAGCCCATCCCCGCTGGCCGCCAGGGCCCGCAGGGGCTGCAGGAGGGCCAGCAGCAGCAGGGCAATCATTATGTTACAAATATATTTTCTCATGACAGTTCCTATCTGTGCGCTATCACCGCACATACAATTTATACTCGCGGGCAACATAATTTACCCTTTTACCCGACTCAGGAGCGCATGCTCTATGAAGCGCCTATGAATCTCATCGCTCGTGAGTATATTCGGAGTATTGCTTTTGGTACTCACGAGCGATACTATTTTCCTTCCTGCACGCCCCATGTTATTCAATTTTGCAGCATGGGGCGTGCAGGAACCGGAAAACTTTTCGGTCGTTAATATATATCACTTGCCAAGCTCGATATCGGGCAGCGTGGCCGGCATATTCTCAAACAGGGAGTCACTGACAAGCCTCTGTCCCTCGTTTGTCACGGCGTCGTTGACACGATACAGTTCCGCCCGCACTCTGGTCAATCCGGTGAGGTCTGTCTGCTGTCCGGGTTCTATCCAGTAAATCCATGTGCCGTCCCACACATTCTTGATATCGCCCTCCGCCGGCACCTCCGCCAGCAGCACCTGCTGCGCCTGCAACTCTCCCGCATCGTTGATTCCGCCCACGATATTGCCGTCCTGGTCATACAGGATCAGCACGTTATAGGCAGGATTCCCCTTATAGGAGCCGCCAAAGACGATGGAACCTTCCGGAATCACGTCCGTATCCTTGTCGCCGTACTTATAATCCGAGGCCAGACGGCCAATCACCACCTCGCCGCTGTCCGTCCGCCTGAAGTCCACGTTGTCCCCTGTGGCTCCCAGCACATCCAGTTCCGCTATGGATACCTGGCTGCCGTCGGCGGTATTTAAAATCAGTTTCACGGCAGTGGCCGCATAGGTACTCACATATTCCTGGGCACCGTTGGAGAAATAGATACTTCCCGTACCGGATGCGTCCAGACTTCCCTCCGCCACCTTGATCCAACTGTCCGCGCAGCATGCCTGCACCTCGTAACCCACGCCGGTGATGCCGCTCACGGCGGTATACTTCATCCCTGTGACCGTGGAAGTCCTGTTAAACTCCATGACGATCTGAGCCTGGCCGCCCGCCGTGGCCGTATAGGACGTCCCCGTGTCATTGTCAATCATTTTGTCCGCCGGGTTCTCCGCCTCCGGCTCACAGGGAGAACCGTCCGTTCCCTCGCCCTGGGTCTGTCCCGTCGCCGTCAGGTTCTGCGTGCTGACCGTCCAGAATGCCTTATCCAGACTTCCGTCATCCCCGATCTTGACAGGTTCCAGAGTCTTGGCCGCAGAGTAGTTTAAGTACTTGTCAACGACTCTCACCTCGTACCATACCACCCTGTTGTTGACAGGAACCGTATCGCTGAAGGAAGTGCCCGTGGTGAATCCCACCGCCTCCTTCACGGTCTCCCCGCCGCTGATCATACATCTCACGATCTCATACCCCAGCACATCCGCCTGCGGAATGTTCTTGGAACCCAGCGCAATGTCCACTTGGTTGGGCCTACCCGCATGTACGGAGGCCGTGACGTTATCACCCACGGCTTCCACTGTGCCGTTTAAAGAACTTACACCGCCCTGCAGGCTGTATACCCGCGCATCGTCGTTGGCGTAATAGATGGCCCTGGTCTCCTCCGGGAACTGGCCCGCGTATCTGCGGGTCTCCTCATCCGGGGTCATGCCCCACCGCTCAAAGAACTGCAGAATGTTTTTCTTTGCCGCGGCGCAGGACAGACGCATCAGAACCTGATCCCGGTCTCCCGCCAGAGTCAGCGCTATGTTGCCCGGCGCAGGTGCCTTTGCGGCATTTCTGGCGTAGGTGTCCACTCTCGCAAAGAACAGATTGTCAAGCTGCTGGGTGTAATCCGCGTATGTCTTGTAATTGTAGCCTCTGTCGTACGCCAGATGCAGCTGCCAGTACATGCCGAGCTGGGTAAACACGTTGGAAGCCATACCCTTTGACCCTGATGTCACTTTTTTGTATATATTATCGTATTGGAATCGGACGCTTCCGTTGTTGTCCTTAGCCTGGGCCAGCACCGCGTAATAGTTGTTGGTGATCTCGGCTATGGCATATGCGCCCTGATTGATACAATGCCCGATCTCATGGGCAATGCCCCAGCCAAAGTAAGCCCCGCTCACATATCTGCCCTCACTGTCAGCCGTCACGGGCGTAGCGCTCACCATTCCCGGCGCGGACCCCCACTCGATGCCGATGTGGTTGCCGGACGCATACATAAACGCCCCGGAGAACATCCTCTGGTAACGGATGTTCAGATGGCCCTTGGGGATCTGGTCCAGCGTCTCCGGCGCAGCCGCATTTAATCCCTTGTGCTGGTAGAACAGATACATCATATCCTCCATGGCCTGCATGGAATTTAAAATTTTCTGTGCCTTCTGCTCTGCGGTGCCGCTGCCTGCGCCGCCCAAAATCTGCTTTGCGGGAAGCGAGAGCATCATAGTATCCAGCAGAATGTCGGACGCCCCCAGGATACAGTCGGTCTCGCTGTAGGCGTACTTCACCTGGCTGTTCTGTGAATTTCCGTGGACTTCCCCGTGAACGGTCTCCATCCGTGCCACAAAGGCTTCCAGTTCCTCCACATATGCTCTGGCCCTGGCCAGCCGTTCGCTCTCCTCCGTCACCTGGTACAGATCCAGCCTTGGAACCTGCGTGCCGCCGCTGACCCGCACCGCGTACTGACCGTCGCTGCCGTCGCCTGTGTACTGCACATACAGCGCGCCGCCGGACTCCATGCCCGTGGTGCTTCCGATCTTGGGAACGGTTATCTTATTGGCACCCACCTTCAGCGTAGCCACCACAGTACTCACGCCCGCCGCCTCAGAATGATACTGGGTGGACACAAGCTGGAGATTGGCGGCATCCCCGGTTTTCTTGCTGCTGTGGCCCACATAAACCATGATCTCTTCCTGGGCCGCCGCCACCACACCCAGAGGCTGCCATGCGTTCAGTCCGCCAAACCCTCTGCCCACGTCCTTGGTGGTGATCCCGCTGTGGACCCTCACTGATGCATTCAGCCTGCCGTCCCGCAGGATGGCCTCCGCCGTCTGCAATTCCCGCTCCAGCAGTTCCCGGTCGGGATGGTACTCGCCGCTGACCGGGTCCACCGTGTTAATCCGTGTCCGCAGGGCGTCTATATCCGCCTGGGTCACCTCCGGCCTGAGTACCGTGTGCAGGTCGTCCTGATACAGGGACATGATATCATCCATCAGTGTGTCATAATAGTAGAAATATACCTCCGCAACAGAGATGGTTCCCGACGCCGAATAGCGTGCAATGCCGAACTGCAGCTTCTTGGCGTTTACGGCCTGGGGCAGCTTTATCACATAGTAGATCCTGCCATCCGCATCCGTCTTTCTCTGCAGGGAGACGCCGGCCACGTCAGTCTGGGTACCGTTCTCATCCCAGTACCGCACTTTGGCATAGAAATACCCTGTGTCCTGGGAAGTCATATCATAAAAAGCGAAAGTATCCAACTTGTATGCCTGATCAAACTCATATATAAGCCCATGCTTTGCGCCCATGGGGTTAAAGCCTCCCACATCCCAGGTGTTGGCAAAATAGTAGGACGCAGGATCATGGTCCACCGTACCCCAGGCCGTGCCGGACTGGGTGTCCAGAGGGCTGTTCTGCATCGTGGCGCTCATGGCCGCACTGATGATATGCGCACCCTTTTCCCCCGGATTGCCCACATTGATCAGGTTATATTTTGGCATGACCGCAGGATTGTTGTCCGTGGTGGTCGCCGCCGCCGACAGGGAGGGACCGCTCTCACCAAACTCGTTGACCCCTGTCACATATACCGTGTACTCCGTCAGATCCTTGAGCCCGCCGATGGTGTAACTGTTCTCTTTGATTCCCTCTATTTTCTGGTACTCTGCTGCCGTACTCTCCTTATAATACAGGTTGTAGGTCACAGTATCCTTCATATTTTTCCAGGACACCACCACGCTCTGGTACTGTCCCTTTGCCGACACATTGTCCGGCTTATCCGGCTTGCCGCTTGGCAGGGGCACCGCCGTCACCTCGTCGCCGTACCCGCTGCGCCAGGTGCCGTTGACGGACTGCACCTGCATCCGATACTCCAGATAATTGGTCAGTTCTCTGCCGCCAAAGGATGTGATGTCCAGGGCATTGCCCGTGACCATCACGGTCTCCTGGCTGTCCCCCTGCTTTATAAGCACCTCATAACCCGTGATATTGACGCAGGGATCCCAGGACAGGCGGATGATCTTGTTTCCCGCCTCCGCCTGCAGGTTCTGGGGGATATCCATCTCAGGATCCGGAATCCTCTCCTCCATACCGTTGACAAACTCCACCCTGGAGATCTCCGCAAGATTATTGTTATTCCGCATCCCCGTGATGGTCAATGTCACTTTTTTAACGGCTACCTGGGAACCCAGGTGCAGGCGTATGTTGCCCTGTCCGTCCCGCTCGGCCCTTATGGCGGAATCCTCCAGAAGGTAATGCACCCCGTCGTCCACCGGGATCTCCTTTACCTGCTCCGCCCCGGATTCGTCCGTGTAAGCGATTGAGATCACGCTGTTGCTGATGGGATTGTCCCCGCCCGTCTCGATTATGATTCCGTCGGTCAGGTTCGCTTCCCCGGCCTCCGCAAAGTAAAACTCCAATGAAACCGGGGTCTCCCTGGAAATGGCGGCTGCGCTCCCGTCCGGCCTAAGAGCCGTCAGAGTGACACTCTCCCTGTTTTCCAAAAGCCCCTGCAGGTCGCCTTCCACCTTGGTATCGGCACCCTGCACAGGCCGTATGGCTTCCACGGGAACAAACCGCTCCACTCCCGCCTGGGTATCCCGGGAGTCATTGTAGCCCTTTGCAAAGTATTCCAAATCTACCAGATCCACCACGCCGTCGCCGTTTAAATCCGCAGCCAGACCTGATGTACCAATGTCCCCTCTGTCGATGGCATCCACCAGGGCATCCCTGTCAGCCTCATCCATCCTGCCGTCCCCGTTGACATCGCCAAGCAGCAGCACGCCGGGATGCATTGCCCCCTGGGCATAATTCACCCCGCCCAGAAATCCCGTCATAAGATTGACGGCATATGCCTTGTCTTTTACGGATATAGTCTGTGTGTATGTAGCGAAGCCCCTTGCAGTCACACGCAGGGTATACTGGCCCTCCGCAAGCTGGCTGAAGCTCACCCTGCTCTTCTGGCCGGTCCCCTCACGGGCATCATCCGCACCCAGGACAATCTCCCCTCGCATGGCCTGCCCCCAGGGGTCCGTCAGTTCCACCGCAAAAGTCACCGGGCTCTCCAGAATGAGTGCCGCGCCGATACACACGTCCACCTGGCCAATCTGCCCCGCCTGAAGCCTCGGGCTCAGTCTGCTGTCCATGTCATAGAAAGCATCGTCTCCCGACACGGACCCCAGGTTATCCCCTCCTGAGACAGTGTCCCTGATCCCTGTGGCATAGGCCGTCTGACCACAGCCCAGCGCCAGCACCGCCGCCAGCAAGAACGCCAATAACCTCTTCATACTTTTTTCCTCCGTTTCACCTGTTTCGGGTTCCGCATGTTCCCTCCTGCCATTTCCTATGTAGACTATATATTATGCCGCTGTGAAGCTCATATTCCATCTTTCTTATAATCACGGGCACTAAGATTTTCCTTCCTGCATGTCACATGCTGCCCGATTATACAGCATGGTGCGTGCAGGAATCGTAAAATCTTAGTGCTCGTTAGTATAAATTTCCTAACGGCAAAGCAGGATCAAAAAGCCGCAAACCCTGGATTTTCCTGAAAAAACCCTGATCTGCGACTTTTAAGCGTCCTGGAGCATACGGGACTCGAACCCGTGGCCTTCACACTGCCAGTGTGACGCGCTCCCAGCTGCGCTAATGCCCCATAGGGACAGTATAACACAGCTTGAGAAAAATGCAAACATTTTTTTCATTTTTCTCCATAATTTTTTCCAGAACCTTTTCCAGACAAATTATTGCACGGCTTTGAATGCCTCCTCCAAATCTTCGATAATATCCTCGATATGCTCCGTGCCGATGGACAGACGGATGGTGTTGGGCCTGATCCCCTGCTCCGCCAGTTCCTCCTCACTCAGCTGGGAGTGGGTGGTGGAGGCCGGGTGAATCACCAGGCTCTTTACGTCCGCCACGTTGGCAAGCAGGGAGAACAGTTCCAGATTGTCAATGAATTCCTTGGCCTTGCGGGCATCCCCCTTGATTTCAAAAGTAAAAATGGAGCCTCCCCCGCCGGGAAAATACTTCCCATAAAGCGCCTGCTGCTGCGGGTCGTCGGACACGGAGGGATGATGTACCTTCTCCACCTGGGGATGATTTGCCAGATACCGCACCACCTTCAAGGCGTTTTCCACATGGCGCTCCACCCGCAGCGACAGTGTTTCCAGGCCCTGCAGGAAGATAAAGGCATGGAAGGGAGACAGGGTGGCCCCGGTGTCCCGCAGCAGAATGGCGCGGATCTTGGTCACAAAGGCCGCCGGTCCCACCGCCTTGGTAAAGCTCACACCGTGGTAGCTGGGATTGGGTTCCGTAAGGGAAGGAAACCTGCCGCTGGCCTCCCAGTCAAATTTACCGCTGTCCACAATCACGCCTCCAATGGTGGTTCCGTGCCCGCCGATAAATTTGGTGGCGGAATGTACCACGATATCCGCACCGTACTCTATGGGCCGCACCAGATAGGGTGTGGCAAAAGTATTGTCTATTACCAGCGGTATCTGATGCGCGTGGGCAAGATCTGCCAGCTTCTCAATATCCACAACGTCGGAATTGGGATTTCCCAGGGTCTCGATAAACAGCGCTTTCGTGTTATCCCGGATCGCCGCTTCGACCTCCTCATAGTTGAAGGGGTCCACAAAAGTGGTGTTGATGCCGTACTCCGTCAGCGTGTGGGCCAACAGGTTATATGTACCGCCGTAGATATTCCTGGCCGCCACAATATGGTCCCCCGCATGTGCCAGGTTCTGGAAGGTGTATGCTATAGCCGCCGCGCCGGAAGCCACTGCCAGGGCGGCCACGCCTCCCTCCAGGGCCGCAATCCTCTTCTCAAACACATCCTCTGTGGGATTGGTCAGCCTGCCGTATATATTGCCCGGATCGCTTAAGCCAAAACGTGCCGCCGCATGATCGCTGTTGCGAAACACATAAGAAGAAGTCTGGTAGATGGGCACCGCCCTGGCATCTGTCACCGGGTCGGGCTGCTCCTGCCCTACATGAAGCTGTAAAGTCTCAAACCTTAAGTCTCTGTCCGCATATTTCTTTTTACTCATAAAAAGTACCTCGCTTTCATATTATATAATTCCTATCGGTTTACAAGGAATTCTAACCCTTTTATTTCCATTTGTCAACTGTTTTTTATAAAACAATACACATGTTTCCCATTTCCCTGCATCCCGAGCCTTTCCATGCCGCCGGGAATGCCCCGCGAACCGGCCCCAACGTCAAGGAAATCCTTCTTCCCAATGTCCGAGTCCGCCTCTCCCCGGCCTTTTCCGTCTTCATCATTATACTGCGCATTGGCAGTAAAATACCCCGGCGAAAGGCGGGGTTCCCCTCACAGCTGCTGCAAAAACCTTACAAGTAGTAGCCATGAGGGCCATCCATATGGCCCTCATGCTGTTTACGAAAGAAAGTTCCCGGAACTATTCGTCTGGGTTGGTTCTGTCTCGGTTGCTGCCGCCCTGATCGGCGGCCTGATCAAGGTCTTTTTCTCGTCCTGTGCTAAAATTGGGAAGGCAGGTAGGTGAGATGGAAATGGTTATTTTATTTGTACTTGTGGGGCTGTTCCTGTTCAGCCACTTCTTTAGGACGCTTGTATGGAATCCCTGCAAGGTCTTGTATTATGCGGCCAAGGATTGGTTTCTGTATATCAAATATAAACGGTGGAACAACTGCCCTACCGGGCATCTGGTCTGTTGTTTTGCCCACTTTGGCGGAGGGAAAACCTTATCCGCCACTGAATACATCACCCGGCTTTATCACAGATATAATGACAAGCCTGTGTATGACCGGAGGCGCCACAAGATGGTTACACAGAAGATTGAAGTGTTATCTAATGCGGAGTTGGCCGGAATACCCTATGTCCCGCTCAATTCCCTGATTGATATTACAGCCAGGGCTACATACAATATATAGGGAGTGGTTCGTCATGAAGATGAACTGTGTTAAGAAAAGGCGACGTCGCCACAACAAAAATACCCCGGCATGACTGCCGGGATAAAAAACAGAGAGCGCGAGACGGGAATCGAACCCGCGACCCCCTCCTTGGCAAGGAGGTGCTCCACCGCTGAGCCACTCGCGCATGTATCAGATCGCTCTGAACAAGATATACTATACAATAGGTTTCTTCGTTTGTCAACCCTCTATTTTAAAAAAATGGAAATTGCATCTACAATACAGACAACTGAGGGGCGGCAGCCGCCGCCTCCTTCTCTGCTATTCGTCCTGGCTCAGCCGGTCGGCACATTTGATCCTGTAGATCCTGCGCAGGGCATCATTAATCCTCTCCTCCGAGATGGTTCCGTCCTGAACAGCCTCCAGAACCGCCGCATATGCCTCCTGAAAGTCCTCGGGCATCAGGACCATGTCGCAGCCCGCCTTCAGGGCCAGCACCGCCGCCTGGCCGGAGCCGTAATACTCTGAAATCGCCTTCATATTCATGGCATCCGTAATAATCACGCCCCCATATCCCAACTCATTGCGCAGCAGTTCCGTCACAATGATGCCGGACAGGGATGCCGGAGTATTGTCCCCTGTCAGAGACGGAACAGCCGTATGTCCCACCATGATCATCTGAATTCCGGAGTCAATGCAGCTTCGGTACACTGCCAGTTCCTGGCTGCGCACTTCCTCCGCGCTGCGCTCCGACACCGCCAGCCCGTCGTGGGTATCCGCCGCCGTACCGCCGCCGCAGGGGAAATGCTTCACACATGCAGTCACCCCCTGTTCCTGCATGCCGCTTACCATATTGTTCACATAGGCTGCCACCGGTGTGGCATCACTGCCATAGGCCCTGGCCGACATCACACTCTTGTCCACATTGGCCAGATCCGCCACCGGGGCAAAGTCCACATTGATGCCATAGGAAGCCAGCCCGGCCCCCAGGCCGCTCCCCGCCTGATAAGCTGCCTCGGCATCCCCTCCGGCAGCTATGTCCGCGGCGGAGGGCTGCTTGTCGATCAGTCCGGCTGATGCCAGGGGACTGACACTGCCCCCCTCCTCCTCTATGCCAAGGAAAAGTGGATACTTGCTGTACAATTCCGTATTGCCCAGCATCTCCTGAAACTGCTCTGCATTCTGAATATTTTTTTTGTCATAGACAATGCCTCCCACCGCATATCGGGTCAGGGCCTCCCTGGTGCCGTCGCCAGCCCGCACCGCAGCATTCACATCGGTGATGGATTCAGGAGTCACAAAAAACAGGCCGGCCACCTTGTCTTCCAGGGGCATGGCCTCAATCATGGCATTGATAACCTCATAAAGCTTCTCCTCCGGAGTCAGTTCCGGTATGGGCTCCGGCGTCACCTCCGGCTCGTCCGGCGGGGCCGCAATGCTCTCCTCCTCCGATCCCAGCTGCTGCTCCAGCTGAGCCTGCATACTCTCCTGCTGCCGTTGTTCCTCCTGCCGCTTCTGCTCCTGCCACTGCGTCAGGTATTTGACGCCGATCACGATGCCTACCGCCACCAGGGCGATCAATACCAGCACCGTGGCGTAAGCCAGTATCTGGTTGCGCTGCCTTCTCTTTCGCCGTGCCTCCCTCTGCTGCTGCAATTTGTCCTGCTGATTATCCATCCGTATCCAAAGCCTTTCTAGGGTCACTTCGCCTGCCTGCACTGCATATACAGCAAAAGTATACCTTATCATGTGCTTTTTTTCTACATTAAATTACTTTTTTCTAGAAAATTAAGAAATAAATCTTCCATACAAATGAAGAGGACACATCAACTATTTCTTGATGCGCCCTCTTCAAACTATGCTGTCCAATGGCCCTTACCTCCTGTTGTATTTTTGATTCCGTTATCATTAGTACATTGGCCCTTCCTCCTCTGTTTATTTTGGAATCAGTTGCTTGATCTCTTTTGTATGATTTTATTATAGCAGGTATTTTCAATTTGTCAACACTTTTTTTCAAAAAACTTTTATTTATTTCAATATTCTTTTTTTTCTCCCAAATATTGACAAAATTTAATAATTAAACCAAAATTTTCAGCAAGCGGCACCTTCATCCCTACCGACAAAAAACCTGCCTGGATTGGTCGTTCAGGCAGGTTTATCTCTGGTGCGCACCCATGTTTAGAATTATATGCATCACACAGTCCTTCTCATTCCATGGGGCGGGCGGACAATTCCCGCCCCCCTTGGGCACCCGGGCATTGTCCGACGAATTTTATATAACAAATTGCTTTATAGCTGCGCAATCACAAAGATATCGTAGATAGCCCTGATGGCACTCTCGAAATCCTCGTTAGCCACGCCGATGATGATATTCAATTCCGACGAACCCTGATCAATCATCTTCACATTGACATTGTTGTGCGCCAGCGCAGAGAAGATACGGCCCGCCGTGCCCCGGGTGGATTTCATGCCCCGGCCTACCACGGCGATCAGGGCCAGATCGGACTCGATCTCGATGGATTCCGGCTCCGCAAGGCGGTGAATAGCCGCCACCACCTTCTGCTCCTTGTGCATGAATTCATCCTGATGGACAAATACCGTAAGCGTGTCAATACCGGAGGGCATATGCTCAAAGGAGATGCCATTGTCCTCAAACGCCTGCAAAACCCTGCGGCCAAAGCCGATCTCCGAATTCATCATGTCCTTTTCGATATTTACGGAGCAATAGCCCTTCTTCCCGGCGATACCGGTAATCACAAACCGGGACTTCTGGCAGGTACTGCCCACGATCCAGGTGCCGCTGTCCTCCGGCGCGTTGGTGTTGCGGATATTGATGGGAATCCCCTGCTGACGCACCGGGAAAATCGCGTCCTCATGAAGTACAGGCACGCCCATATATGCCAATTCCCGCAGTTCCCTGTATGTAATCACGTCAATGGCCTCCGGCCTGTCAATGATATGGGGATCTGCGATGAGGAACCCGGACACATCCGTCCAGTTCTCATATACATCCGCCCTGATGGCCTTGGCCACAATGGAGCCGGTGATATCCGACCCTCCTCTGGAAAAGGTCTTTACCGTGCCGTCCGGCATCGCGCCATAAAAGCCGGGAATCACTGCCGCTTCACAGCCCGCCAGTCTGGCGGAAAGCACTTCGTTGGTTTTGTCCGCGTCAAAATTGCCCTCACTGTCAAAAAAAATCACCTGGGCCGCATCCACAAACTCATATTCCAGATACCGCGCCATAATAATGCCGTTCAGATATTCGCCCCGGGAAGCGGCATAGTTACTGCCTGCCTTCTCGCGAAACTGCTTTTCGATGACGGCAAACTCTTCCTCAAGGGACAGGGACAATTCCAACCCGTCAATAATATCCTGATAGCGGGCCTTAATAGTCTGCAATTCCACAGCAAAATCCTGGTCCGCATCCGCCAGGGCATAACAGCCATACAACAGATCGGTAACCTTGGTATCCTTATCATACCTCTTGCCAGGGGCAGAGGGCACTACAAATTTCCTCTCCACATCAGAGCGGATGATATTTCCTGCCTTCTTAAACTGCTCGGCACTGGCAAGGGAACTGCCGCCGAATTTCACTACCTTTCTCATGATACCCGTTTATCCTCTCTCCTCATATAATATTCACACTATAAGCGATTGCAAAACTCCCTTTCCGGGAGCAGTGGATCTAACTCCCATTCGCCCGCTTCAGCGTGTACTCAAATCAGGATGGTGAAAATCCTTTTCACCCTGCAGTCATACCATTTCCAGGCGTATCCGCCCCAGCACCCTGTCGCCCAGGGCTTCATACCTTGCGGCGAACTCCCTCTCCTTCATTGGCCGGGTGAAATAACCGCAGTCCTGGCTCCGGCCTGCCGGCTCTATCCGCTCCGCGCCGGGGAATGCCGCCTCCACATCCGCTGCGGCATCCGCCCTGGCCCGCACAAAGAAGCCCCGCTCAACGTCGCCTATATCCGCCAGCTTTGCCTCCTCCTGATTCCAGAAACACATGATGGTCTTGCCCTGATGCCGGGCACAATCCACCACATCGGACACCACGGCGCTGGCGGTGGGCAGCTTGCCTGCCCCCTTCCCGTAATACATGGAGTCACCCAGCATATTGCCCCGCACACACACGGCGTTGAACACACCGCTGACCATATAGAGTGGGTTCTCCTCGCCGATCATACAGGGGGACACCATAGCCAGCGTGCCCTCCGGAGTGTCCCTGCTCATGGCCAGCAGCTTTATGGATTTGCCTGCCGCTCTGGCGTAAGCAAAATCGTCTGCCGTAATTTGGGAGATACCCTCTGTATAAATTTTCTCATAGGGCACGTTCTGCCCGGTCATCAGGGAGGACAGAATCGCAATCTTACGGCACGCGTCATAGCCCTCGATATCCGCCTCGGGATTGCGCTCCGCATATCCCTTCTCCTGAGCCTTTTTCAGGGTGGCGGCAAAATCCGCACCCTCTTTTTCCATCTTGGTCAGAATATAGTTGGTGGTACCGTTCAAAATGCCCGTGATGGCCTCCAGCTTCTCCGCCGTCAGAGAATAGTTCAGCGGTCTGATAATGGGAATGCCCCCGCCCACGCTGGCCTCAAAGAGGTAATTACAGTTGTGTTCACGGGCAATCCGCAGCAGCTCCGGACCGTGGCTGGCCACAAGCTCCTTGTTGGAGGTACACACGCTCTTGCCCTTTAGCAGCGCCGCTTTGGTAAAATCATATGCCGGCTTCACACCGCCCATGGTCTCACAGACGATAGATACTTCTGGATCCTCCAGGATCATATTCACATCGTGGATCACCTTCTGCTCATAGGGATCTCCGGGAAAGTCCCGCAGATCCAGAATATACTTGATCTCCAGCTGTGCCGCAGACTTTTTGTTCACCATGTCCCTGTTCTTCTCGATAACTTCCACTACGCCGCTGCCCACAGTGCCATATCCCAATACCGCTACATAAATCATATCTTCCTCACATTCCGCCGCCACAGCAGCCCTTATTCTTTCGCCAAAATCATTACATGATGCACGCCCCGCCGGCTCTCCAGTTCCTGGAGCATCCGAGACACGTCCCCGGTGGTCTGCAGCACCTGTATACTGATGCTCAGAGACGCAATCCCGTTGATGGGGATGCTCTGGTGGATGGTCAGGATATTTCCCCGAAACTCTGCGATGACCTTCAATACATCCGACAACAGCCCCGGTTCGTCCTCCATCTGGAGAGTCAGGGTGATCGTCGTCCCCCTCGCATTGTCATGTAATTCAAAGATGTCGTCCTTATACTTATAAAAGGAACTCCTGCTGATGCCCACCGCATCCACCGCGTCCTGTATAGTGTCTACCTTCTCCGATTCCAGAAGACTCTTGGCCTCCACTACCTTCAGCAGGACTTCCGGTATGGCCTTTTTACGCACCATATAATATTTGACATTATCTTTCATGATGTATTTCTCCCACGCACATTTGTGCGTCAATGAAAGATATTTTAGCACGAACCCGCTGTAAACGCAAGGATTTTTTCAAAGAATTTGCAACCTCAATGTCCATAGCTGTTTTTCATGGGGCAGTCTGCATGGGACAGCCGGATAATCGTCCTGTCCGAGCCCGCCTCCGGTCGAAGCCACGGCAAATACCGGGCTGCCTACTCCACAAAGATGCCGTTGTATTCCTCCACTCGGCCGGACAACACCACATAAATATGCTGCAGGCCGCCCAGATACTCGTGGGAAGGGTTCTCGTAGGGGACACCGCTCTCCACCTGCTTAATCATCCATTCAAAAGCCTGTATCAGGCCATTCCAATCGCCTGCGTATACCTGGCGGTTGGACAGGGATTCCTTCATCAGCTGATTGTTGTCGCTGACCGCCTCGTCGTAGGCTGCCGCCGTGGCCTGCATCTCCTCAAACAGCGGATAGATGGGTGTCAGGTCCAGTTCTGTCAGGTTATAGTCGTCAATGCCCTGATCATAGATCTCATCCAGGATCTGAGAGGACAGAGTCAGCATATGACTGAAATTATAAATAATCAGCTGTCCCTCCTCCAGCATCTTCGCCTCCTGGGCCGCACTCCTCTCGTCAGCGATAACGTCAATCCGATCCATATACTCGTAGGCATATGCGGTAAACTCATTCAGGCAGGCCATCAGCCGGGCATGATTCTCCTTGGGCTGCTGGTACTGGTTCTGCTCATAGGTGTACTCGGAATCGTCTATGGCATCAAAGGTCTCCATAATCTCCCGCATGGAGGGCAGCATGGCTTCCACCAGTTCATCCAGCGTCTCATAGACGGGTTCCACGCCATATACCAGCTGCGCATCCTCCACCGCATCCATGTTAAAGCCTTTGATCCGGTAACCGTAGCTGTACTCCGCATCCTCCCGGAACCGGAATTCCTCCGCAGTGTCCACCACCAGGAAATAGTTATTGATATTATCCATAATCTCCACAATTGTATTATTCAATTCCACATAGATATTGTACTTGACAATATCCATGGTCTCCGGGTCCAGGCCAAACTCGTTCAGATTCCCTGTATTTTCCACGGAGGTATTGTTAATATCCGTGATTTCCCCGCTGTCTGAACCCTCCTCCGCTGAACTGTTCTCTTGGGACTGGCTGTTCTCCTCCCTGGTGTAGCCCTCCATGTCAAGGTCCCTTTCCACCGCGCCGCCCACCGAAGTGCCCGTGCCGCAGCCGGACAGCCCCAGTGCCGCGATACATGCCAGCGCTCCAAATCTCAATTTATACTCTCGACCAGTTAAATTTTCATCCCTGCACGGCACATGTTGTCTGATTATGCAAGATGTGTTATGCAGGAATTGGAAAATATCAGCTGTCTTTACTACAAATTTTTTGAACGTATTAAATAACATCCGCTTAATCTCCTCACTCTTTCTATTGAGATATGAAACATCCCTGTCCTATACTAATGGGCAAATGAATTTTCATCCCTGCACGGCATATATCGCACAATCCGGCAGCATGTGCCGTGCAGAAACCGGAAAATCCAAAAGTTCATTTAATTCAATGGATACCTGTCGGTGAGTTCCTGCACGATAGCCCTTGCCTGGGGCACCTTTTCCTCTCCGCCCTTCACCACCATGGCAATGGCCTCTGCGATCCTGTCCATATCCTCCGCATTCATGCCCCGGGATGTGACCGCAGGAGTTCCCAGACGCACGCCGCTGGTAACAAAAGGAGACTGGGGATCGTTGGGGATCGTGTTCTTGTTGCAGGTGATGTGGGCGGCATCCAGCAGCTTTTCCACCGCTTTGCCCGTAAGGCCGTAGCCGGTCAGATCCACCAGCATCAGGTGATTGTCCGTGCCGCCGGACACGATCTTGATGTCACGGCTCATAAGTCCTCTGCAAAGTGCCTGGGCATTGTCGATGACACCCTGCTGGTATGCCTTGAACTCGTCACTCAGCGCCTCCTTGAAGCACACGGCCTTGGCGGCGATTACATGCATCAGGGGACCGCCCTGGATGCCGGGGAAGATAGCCTTGTTAAAGTTGTACTTGTCGGCAGCCTCCTTATTGCAAAGGATCAGGCCGCCCCTGGGACCCCGCAGGGTCTTGTGGGTAGTGGTTGTGGTCACGTCCGCATAGGGGATGGGGCTGGGATGCAGGCCCGCCGCCACCAGGCCGGCAATATGTGCCATATCCACCATCAGCACGGCCCCCACCTCGTCGGCCACTTCACGGAATTTCCTGAAATCTATGGTTCTGGCATATGCGGAAGCACCGGCAATGATCATCTTAGGCTTTGCCTCCAGCGCAATCTCACGCAATCTGTCATAGTCGATGAAGCCATCGTCGTTGACGCCGTAAGGAACAATATGGAAGTATTTTCCGGACATGTTTACCGGGCTGCCATGGGTCAGATGCCCGCCGTGATCCAGATTCATGCCCATGACGGTATCCCCGGGCTTACACACGGCAAACTGTACCGCCATATTAGCCTGGGCACCGGAATGGGGCTGCACGTTGGCATAGTCACAGCCGAACAACTCCCTGGCTCTGTCAATAGCCAGATTCTCCACCACGTCCACGCAGTCGCAGCCGCCGTAGTACCTCTTGCCGGGATAGCCCTCGGCGTACTTATTGGTCAGGGGGCTGCCCATGGCTGCCATCACTGCCCTGCTCACCCAGTTCTCGGACGCTATCAGTTCAATGTGGCTGTTCTGCCGCGCCTGCTCATCCTCGATGGCCCGGGCAATTTCGGGATCAACGTTTCTCACTTCGTCAAATGAATACATATGCTCTCCTCCTGCTTTTGCTGTTTTATCCTAAAAATGCATATACATAAAAGAGTATAACATATCTGTTCCAGTTTGCAAGGAATTTCGCGACTTTTCCGAAGGTTAATGTTTCTATTCACAGGGCCGCCGGCATGGTACGCTCCCGGCAGGTAAACGTTTCTGCCCCAGATCAGGGCAGGCTTGCGAAAGCCGGAACAATATGGTAGAATCAAGAAAATAATCAAGGGTATCCTTGGTTATGTGGGGATGTGGCGAAACGGTAACGCGGTGGGGAACCCGGTTCCCGGCGATCTGTGAGTTCGACCCTCACCATCCCCATGTCAAAGCAGCATATTTTCGGATAGCGCACCAGAGAAGGTCCGTGGGCTTAAGGCAGCCGGATATATGTCGCCGGACTTGTGCGCATGGACAGGGAATATGCGAAATTCAACAGGAGGGGAGAATGAAAAAAACATATCATTTTATCTTAAATCCCGTATCCCGGTCCGGCAGGGGGCAGAAGCTGTGGGATACGGTCATTGAGCCTTACCTGCAGGCGGTCCAGGTTTCCTATGAGGCACATTTTTCCAGGGAGGCGGGCGACATTACCCGGCTGACAGGGGAAATTGCCTCCGCGCATTCACCCGAGCCGCATCGCATCGTGATTCTGGGAGGGGACGGCACAATAGACGAGGCCCTGCAGGGGATTGATGATCTTTCGCAGGTGGCGCTGGGGTATATCCCCATCGGCTCCGGCAATGATTTCACCCGGGACATGCCCATCCCACGAGATCCCCTGAAGGCGTTGAAGCAGATTTTGGAGGCGGAGAAAACCACCGCTGTGGATATCGGCACAACCACCTACGGAGACGGCTCCAGCCACCGTTTTATCGTCAGCAGCGGCATCGGCTTTGACGCGGCGGTCTGCGAGGAGACCAACCGCTCGGAGATGAAGGGCTTTCTGAACAGGATCGGCCTGGGGAAGCTGACCTATCTGGGAATCGCCTTGAAGCAGCTGTTTGCCAGCAAAGCGGTATCCTGCCAGATCCGCATAGATGACGGGGAACCCATATCCATCCGTAAAATCCTGTTCATAGCTTTCATGAATCACATGTATGAGGGGGGCGGCTTTAAATTCGCGCCTCGGGCCGACTACCGGGACGGCCTGCTGGATCTGTGTGTGGTGGGAGATCTGTCCAAGGCGCTGATCCTGATGGCACTGCCCACCGCTTTTATCGGTAAACACTATATGTTCCGGGGAATCACGGCATATCGCGCGCAAAAGGTGGAAATCAGGACTTCCGCCCCTCTGTGGGTACACACGGACGGAGAGGTGGCCCGCCGCAGTGACCGGCTGACTGTCACCTGCCAGCGTCAGGCGCTGCATATGTATATCTGAAGAAAATCTTAAAATTACTTTGTATTTCCTTAATTTTGTATTTTTCCTCTTGAAAAAAGATTAATTTGTGCTATATTTAGGAGCGTTAATACAACCTGTCTTTTTGGAAAAAAGGGGATAAACAGAGATTATGGAAAAAGTAAGAAAATTCTATCGGAAATATAAGCACGGGATCCCGCTGGTACTCTATGGGATACTCTATATGACATGGTTCTGCTACCTGGAACGGACAGTGACCAAGCATTACCGTGTGATCCATATGGCTATCGACGATCACATCCCTTTCTGTGAGGTGTTCATCATCCCCTATTATTTGTGGTTTTTGTATGTGAGCGCCGTGGTGTTGTATCTCTTTTTCAGGAATAAGCCTGGCTACAGGCGGGCATGTGTTTTTCTGTTCACAGGCATGACGGTGTTCCTGCTGGTGTCCACCCTGTGGCCCAACGGCCATCACCTGCGGCCCTACACCATGCCCCGGGACAATCTGTTTACCCGGATGGTGGCCGTTCTGTGGCGGACGGACACCCCCACCAACCTATGGCCCAGCATTCATGTATACAATTCCATCGGTGCCCATGTGGCCCTGTGCCGCTGCCCGCTGGGTAAAAGGCGCTGGCTTCGGAATTCATCGCTGGCGCTGTGTATCTCCATCATCCTGTCCACCATGTTTCTGAAGCAGCACTCCATGTTCGACGTGCTGACAGGTTTAGGTCTGGCATCCGCCATGTATGTGCTGGTATACCGTCAGGATCTGATTGCCAATATGAGAGGGGCGCTCCGCAGCAGGGGCAACTCCAGGCCCCAGGCTCAGGGCTGACACAAAAGCGAGATGACATCCGAAGAACGGATACATCTCGCTTTTATACTCATGGGCGGTTAGATTTCCTTTCCCGCGCCGCCTGTTTCCCGCCTGACGGCGCGGGAAAGGTTAGTTGAACTTGAATATCTTCTGGCAGATATGGTAGGCATCCACCGCCAGTCTGCGGCCTCCGCTGCCCGGCAGATTCATGGCTGCGCCCATGATTCCCCGGCGCATGGAGCCGAACAGCTTCTTGTCCCTGCCCTTTAAATACTCCCACAATTCTTTCTTCATTGCCAGATGCTCTTTCGTGCCGGAACGGAGAAGCAGCACACTGGAGACGGTAGTGATAATCTCCAGATAATTGTACATGTACTGATACAGGCGTTTATCCTCGCAGATCTCCCCGCTCAGTTCCGTAAAATAATCAATCATCCGCTTGTTCACAAAAATCTGCTGATCTATGCGGGAGATCATGACATTCTCATTGACCGACTGATCCTCCCGCCCGATATAGTACCGATAAAAATTCACATCCAGATAGTACATATTCTCCACATAGGGCAGGGGCTCAAACACGTAGAGATTGTCCACATAAAAGGTGTGCCTGGGCAATTCCAGCCCGCATTCCCGCAGAAGCTTGGTTCGGAAGATCACCGAGTGCATCAGGATATAGTGCCCTTTGGTAAAGTGGTGGCAGTCCTCCCAGGTGAAAAGCCGGTCTGTGGGCAGGATATGTCGGTAATTCATGACTTTTTTGCGCTTCTCCCCTTCTTTTTCATAGACAAAGTTGCAGATCAGCATGTCCAGCACCCTGTTGGTGCCCGTCTGCTCCCTCAACGTCTCCAGCACCTGCATATAGGCTTCTTCTTTGACCCAGTCATCGCTGTCCACCACCTTGAAATACAGACCGGTGGCATTTTCGATTCCTGCGTTTACGGCTGCGCCATGCCCCCCGTTCTCCTGGTGTACCGCCTTGACAATGGTGGGATACTGGGCCGCATACTCGTCCGCGATCTCCGCCGTGCGGTCCCTCTGGGAACCGTCATCCACAATAATGATCTCCACATCCTCGCCGCCGGGCAGCAGGGAATCAATGCATTTCCGCATATAGTCCTCTGAATTATAGCAGGGTATTGCAATGGATAAAAGCTTCATATCGTCTTACTCCTCATCTTGATATATTATACTCGCAAGCGGTTACATTTTCCTTCCCGTGCGTCACACGCTGCCCGATTATACAGCATCGGGCGTGCAGGAATCAGAAAAGTTCAGCGCTCATCAGCATAAGTTCCCGCCTGTTCCCTGTCAGGCGGCTTTCCCTGGCGGATATCCAGGTAGGGCAGATAGGCGGCATAGGCGGAGGGCAGCGGATAGCGCTCCCCGGCCTCCCCCGGCTCCACGTACAGCCATTCTTCCGTCTCCCCGGTGCTTCTCCTGGGCTCCAGCTCATCCACCCTGATCAAGTAACCGCACATATGCCATTCCCTGTGAGTGAAAATATGCCTGCTGTCTTTAAGCTTCCGGATCCGAAGGATTTTGAGGCCGTTATCCGCCAGGTAACGGGTGACTTCCTCCGCCGTCCTGTGTCCTTCCAGACCGGGCGGTTCATACATGCCTGCCAGCAGCCCTCTGCCCGGCCGCCTGCGCAGCACGGCCAGATTGTCGTCCCTGATAACAAGCACCGTTTTCTCCTCGATGGTGCGTTTCTTTTTCTCCGCTTTCCTGGGATAGTCCCCCTCACAATGGCAGCCATGAGCCATACAGAACTCACTGAGAGGACATTCCCCGCAGCGGGGCGAAGCTCCCGGAACACATACCAGCGCACCGAGGTCCATCATGGCCTGGTTGAAATCACCGGGACGTGCCAGGCCCATGCCCTCCCTGACCGGGAGTTCCCACCCCTGCTTCAGTTCACGCTCCACCCGCTGCCTTACCTTTGGGTCCGTGATCTCTCCCGCGTCCATGCGCAGCCTGGATAACACCCTGAGTACATTGCCGTCCACAGCCGGTTCCCTCTTCCCGTAGGCTATGGAGGCAATTGCCCCGGCAGTGTAACTGCCGATACCCTTCAGCTTCATCAATTCGCTGCGGGTATCGGGCATCTGACCGCCATACTCCTCCAGAACCTGCCGGGCCGCTGCCTGAAGGTTGCGCGCCCGGGAGTAGTATCCCAGTCCCTCCCACAGCTTCAGCAGCCTCTCCTGAGAAACCCGTGCCAGACTGGCAATATCCGGCAGTTCTTCCATAAAGCGCTGATAATATGGCTTCACCGCCTCCACCCTGGTCTGTTGCAGCATGATCTCCGACACCCACACATGGTAGGGGGTTGGATCCTCCCGCCAGGGGAGAATTCTCCTGTGCATATCATACCATTTTAGCAAAGGCTCCGCAATCGCTGACAATTCACCTTTTCTTAGGTTTTCCTTAATATTTTCTGAAATGCCGTTAAATTTTTCCAAAAGAGGGGCGGGAGGTGCCAGATATACAGGCACGGCATCCGCCACGCTCATACTGTCAGCGGTCACATGACAGTCATAGGCCAGAATCCGCACACCGGCCCTGGCCGCCCGCCGCAGTGCCCGGGCAAACTCCGGGTGGGTTCTGACATTGGGAACCAGATGGCTCACCCCCTTCATCTGGATCACAAACAGCACATAGGCCCCATAGCCCTCCTGCCTGGCCCGGATCAGTCCCTCCACATGCTTGACCGCCCGCTCTGAGGGAGCGTCGGGAAAACGGGCCTCCCCCTCTTCCTCCAGTGTCACTCCCTTTACCTCCATAAAAATTTTCTCCGAGGCGGTCTCAATATAGAAATCAAACCGTGAACTGCCATATACCGTCTCCGGGCGGACGGATATCAGATCCGGAAAAAGCTGCCCGGTCCACAGCCATTCCAGTACTGCCCGGTTGGGTGCCTGGGAGTCCATATTGACCATGCGCCCCTGCTTTTCCACCGCAACCAGGTCATAGGCCGTGCTGCGGGCGGGATTGCCGCTGCGCTCCAGATAGACAGCCGCCTCCGGAGTAAGCAGTTCCCGGCAGCGCCCGGTATTTTTTACATGCACCTTTTCCTGTCTTCCATCAATATCCACATATGCAACAAAACGATTGGGGCGTTGCATAAAACGCCCCCTGACTATATTTTCGTATCTCATATCAATCCTTATACGGATCGTGAGTCTTCTCACGGTCTTTTATCTGACAAACTTTCCCTGTTCCTGCATATCGCAAGTCAAACCTGCAATACTGCGTTAATCAGAATTTGAATGTGTAACATTCAAGCTTTCTATGACTGCATATCGCAGAAACTTTCCCTGAATGCAACGCGGCATTTTCTTCAGATTAACCGTTTGATCTCAAAACGCTCTTTCATGATCAGGCACTGCTTCAAGTCCTCGTAGCGCTGTTCCACGTCATCCCCCTCCACCTCGATATCACAGCACAGAGACATGGTGGTAATCATCTCATTCGTGATCCTGTGATGCAGGGCCGCCATTACATTCAGGCGCTGCTCATAGGTCCGGGCATCCAGAAACTCCAGAACCAGAGGATCCAGACCCGGCTCCTCCGGCTCGGACTCTGCCGTGAAGTCCGGGGCCTCCGGCATGGATTTCACTGTGACAGCCGGGGCCTCTGACCCGGATTTCACTGTGACAGCCGGG
>CAMWSA010000001.1 GCA_947176785.1 uncultured Lachnospiraceae bacterium | reverse complement strand
TCTGTGACAGGCAATCAGAGTAATTATAAGTCAGGGAAAATGGGTAACAACAATATTCGTAGTTGCGCCAGTCGAATGCCCTGGCATAGTGGGTTTCACTTCCTACATCGATTCCAACAATCAAAGTTTTTTCAGTTATGGATGCAATTTTTGCGTTTTGTGTGTTATAATTCATTATAGATACCTCTCTGTTCAATAAGATTTTTACTAACCATCCGAAGTCAGTAATCTTATTTTACTCTGAGGTATTTTTTTCTCAACCTTCTTTCTTGGAATTCCCTATACTTGAATTATACAGGAGCTCCTTTTTAAATTGAATTGAAAAGAGCATCCCACTATGGAATGCCCTATATAAAAAATAGGGACACTCTCACTCAAGCATCCCTATAATCTATCACTATATTTGATAGTTCTCTATTCACTTTCATTATCAGGATTTTTTGTGTTCCCCGTACCGAGGTCTAATGCCACAACTACGGTTACTTTCTTCACAAGTATCTTTTCCTTGTGATTTTCACCGATTTTGTTAAAACTGAAAAATGTCACAAAGTGCGTAAATTCAAGGATTTCTAGGTATCTTTCCTTTGTATCAACACCACAGCCTCCACATGCACTGTATGCCCAAACTGATCCACAGCCCTCGCCTT
Organism: uncultured Lachnospiraceae bacterium; assembly: GCA_947176785.1. Taxonomy (GTDB): domain Bacteria; phylum Bacillota; class Clostridia; order Lachnospirales; family Lachnospiraceae; genus Acetatifactor. The sequence goes on along the minus strand of CAMWSA010000001.1, from coordinate 32,031 downwards.
TTTAATCTCATATCCACCGTCACACAGAATCCGCAGATCTCTGGCCAGAGTCGCGCTGTCGCAGCTGACATAGACGATACGGCCTGGTTTCATCTGGATTATGGTGTCCAGACAAGCAGCATCGCAGCCTTTCCGGGGCGGGTCTACCACAATTACATCCGGATGGCGCAGTTCTTCCTGCTCATTCCCCTGGCTTTTCTCATAATAAGCCGGAAGTATCTCCTCCGCTTTTCCTGCATAAAAGAAGGCATTGACAATTCCATTACTGCGGGCATTGGACCGGGCGTCCTCTATGGCCTGGGGTACTATTTCCACACCACAGACCTGTCGGGCTCCGGAAGCCAGGAACAGGGAGATCGTACCAATTCCACAGTACAGATCCCACAGTACTTCCCGTCCTGTCAGCCCCGCGTATTCTAAAGCCAGACTGTACAGCTTCTCGGTCTGAACAGGATTCACCTGATAAAAAGAAAGGGGAGAAATGGCAAAAGTCAATTCCTGTCCCGTGCAGGGATATCCTTCCCGCCGCATATCCCGCACATGGATCACATCATGGATCACAGGACTTCCCCATATTGTATGAATCTCTTTTCCCATGATTACATTTGTTTTCTCGGTGTTTATACTTATTGACACAGATGTCATTCCTATAATCCCGGATAAATCAGACAATAGTTCAGACTGATATGGGATATACTCCTCTTTATGAATAGATCCCTCCTTCTCACTTTCCCCATTTACCACCACACATACCATAATCTCTCCGGTTGTAAAGCCCTTGCGGATCAGGATATGGCGTACCAGCCCTTTCCCTGCTGCCTCGTCATAAACAGAAATATGGTGCTTTTCCATATGCTTAATCAGGATTTCCAATATTTTTTTATTTTCCTCCGCCCCCAGATAGCATTCCGTACTGGGGATAATGGTATGAGTGCGGCCTGCATAGAAACCCGTCACTATATGGCCCTCCCGGTCTGTTCCCACCGGGTACTGCGCCTTGTTCCGGTAACGGTAAGGCTCCTCCATGCCTATGATAGGTTCCATCACCCTGTCAATCTCCGTCCCCTTAAAACCACCGATCCGAATCAGGTTATTTCTGACCTTCTGCTGTTTATATTCCAACTGTTTTTTATAATCCAGCGCCTGGAGCTGGCAACCGCCGCACTGCCGATGATGGGGACATCTGGGCTTGGTCCGAAAAGGGGAAGTTGTCAACAGCTTCTCTAATCTGGCATAGGCATACTGTTTTTTAGCCTTAGTAATCCGTGCCTCCACCACATCCCCCACCACGGCATCTTTCACAAAGAGGGTATATCCATCCGCTTTGCCGATTCCCTCCCCGTCTGTTCCGATATCCTCTATGGTCACTGTCACTATATCATTCTTTTTGTAATGTTGGCACATATATTTCTCCATATTATACTCATATAGCCTCTCGGAATCTCTAAGCCCTATTTCATGGGTCTCCTAATATTCCAGTCTTATGGATTCCCCCACTTTTTACGGATCATACGAATCAAAAGCCGCCATTTTCCGCCAAAAGATTCCGAGAGACTATACTCATGAGTGGTTAGATTTTCCCTCCTGTACGGCACATGCTGCCTATAGTCAACGACATATGACGTTTTTTATAATTATGCAACATGAGGTGTGCAGGGATTGGAAAATCTTAGCGCTCGTTAGTATATACTTACGAGTGGTCAGGTTTTCCTCCCTGCACAGCACTCTCAGAAGTCTATCCTGCTGGCTTTCAAATTGGACTCAAACAGCCTGTTATATCCAAGCCAACCCGAATCCCTGGCATTCTCCAGAATTTCCTTAAAAGTCTCCAGCTTGGCGTCCGTATCATCCGCGTAGTTCAGGGCCAAAGCCTCTATAATAGCGGGAATCTTGGGCGATCCAAACTCATATTTACCATGATGGGCCAGGATGCAGTGCTGCACCTGAGCCAGAAGCTCATGAGGAAATCCGGCAATTTCCGCCGCTCTCTCCCCGATCATCTGAGAACCCATGACAATATGTCCAAGAAGCTGCCCGTCGTTGGTATAATCATTTTCCGGAAAAGGAGAAATCTCTCTGACTTTTCCGATATCATGACACATGGCTGCCGTCAGCAGCAGATCTCTTTTCAAAATAGGATAGGCACTGCAATAGTAATCACAGAGTTTTGTCACGCTCAACGTATGCTCCAACAAGCCTCCCACAAAACCATGGTGTACGGTCTTGGCGGCTGAGGAATTACAAAACGCTTTCTTAAAGGCTTCATCCTTTACGAAAAAGTTTTCCAACAACTGCTTTAAGTAAATATTCTGGATGCTGGCAATCAAGCCTGTCAATTCCCGGTACATATCGTCTATGTTCTTGCTGCTCACAGGCAGATAGTCCGCAGGCTGATACTCCCCTTCCCGGCATTTGCGGATACGTTTTACGTTGACCTGTAATGATCCCTGAAAGCTGGTGATCTCCCCATATACCTCTATGTAATCCAACGTATCATAATCCCCGATCCCTGGATTGTTCGGCTCCCACACCTTGGCGTCCAGCGTACCGGTCTTATCCTGCAATATCACACTTTCATATGCTTTTCCATTCTTGGTCACCATGGACTGTTTATGCTTGCAGAGGTAAATATCAAACACCCTGTCACCGTCCTTATACTCTTTGATGAATTTCATATCCTTTCTCCTCTCTTATTTATATTCTGGCGATTGCGAAACTCCCATTCCGGGAACAGTGGATGGGCAATATATACAAAATAAGGGCGACCTTCCACTGCACGAAGCAAATTTGCGAAACAAATTTACTTCCAAGCCCGTTTTTGTATATATTGAACAGCCACGTCACCTGCGGAGAACGTATCGCAATTGCCTATTCTATTTTAGTTAATTGTCAAATCAATTCTTTTCTTTGCATGCCACGCATCAGTATTTCTATGCGTAATTACTATTGCTGTCTTTTGTTTTATCAACTCTGAAACCGCTTCACAGATTGCCCTCTCCGACTCATAATCCAATCCCGATACCACCTCGTCAAATAGAATAATTGGCGTATCTTTTAAAAAAGCCCTCGCTATCGCAATTCGCTGACGCTGCCCAAAAGATAACTTTTTTCCCTGTTCACCCGGGACATAATTATATTTTTCGGGAAGCCTTCTAATAAAATCATCCGCATTTGCTGCTTTAGCTGCTTTAATTACCTCTTCATCTGTTGCTTCCGGTCTCACACATCTTATATTTTCATACAAAGTATCGTTAAATAGAAAAGGATTCTGTGGAATATACGTTATTATATTATGTAGCATTTTTGTTTCATAACTGCTAATTATTTTTCCCTTTACATAAATCGCCCCTTCCTTTATATTATAAAATCCCATTAACAGTTTACACAGCGTAGATTTTCCGCAGCCGGAGGAGCCTGTCACAACAACAGAATCATTTTCTTCCAGTTTTAAATTGAAATTCTTAAGTACTTGATTCTGGTCAGAATATCCAAATGCTACATTTCAGAATTCAATATAAGATGTACTCTCTGCATCTATATCCCCTTCAGGAACTGAAATTATTTCTTCTTTTAAAGTGAGAAAATGCGCAATACGTTCCACGCTTGCGATATTTTCAAAAAGCTCTGGAAATCTTTTGCCAGCTTGGAGAGCCGCCCATATTAAGCTTGATTCAAGGCTCATTAACGCAACCAATGTGCGGCGTTTCTGTTTCCATAACGGAGGTTTTCTTCTATAGTATCCGGAAAAAGAAAAGTTTCCTGAGATACTATTGAAAAACATTTTCTCGCATCCTCCAAATTAATGTCTGAAAACGGAATTTCATATAAATTATAATTTCCGTATTCTATAGGGTAGAGACCTAAAATCAAATTTATTAGTGTTGTCTTTCCACTACCGGAACCTCCGACAAAAGCTACCCGTTCTCCTCTTTTTATTTCAAAGGAAATATCCTTAATAATATTTTCTGAAGATTCCTGTTTCTGCTGCTGTAAATCCACTGCCAGAATTTTTTCTATCCAATTATTTGCTATTTCTAAATTTCGTTCCTGCAAATTGAAGCTTTTTTCTGTTTCCGTGGAGGCAAAAGACTCCTGGATAATATTTGTCAATTTATCCTGTCTGCGCTTTTTTTCCCATGAAAGGGTGGAAATTTTTTTAAGAATTCCTCTAAAAATAAGTGTTGCAATCGGAATCCATAAAATGGAAGCAAGCATCAGCTTCCAATCAACGGTGCTAAGATACACTGCAATCACAATAATAATAATGCCGTTTGATAAAATGGAGGACAATAGTTTGTCAATATAGTCCGCCGTGTCTCTTATGTCATCATTTAGTTGATTTATAAAAGTACCGCTTTCCTGCTCCACAAAACATTCATACCGCACGGCCATAAGCTTTTCGGTGATATCCTGCCTTAACCTCCGTGTTAAATAAATTCCAAGTTTTCCGGAAGAAAACCTTTGCGCATAAACAAAAAACACCCATACAATAGCTATACAGCACAATAAGATGAGGGCAACCCAAAGGCCACTGCCATTACCGTTTAGGGTTTCCGCAATGACATTGTTCATTATTGTCGAACATGCCACTGTCATTACTGAAGTCAACAAAGAAAAAAATAATACGCACAGTATTTCCTTTTTATAGTAAACCAAGTATCGTAACAGTAATTGTTTTCTCATGCCGTCTTCCTTTTTCATATCTGAAACATCATCTGCCCTGCTCAATTGGCTTCCCCCACAGTCACCTCAAAGTCCAGTTCCTTGTACTCCCCCTGGGACTGCCGCATCACGCGCAGCGTCACTGTATCCTCCGCATTAAGATTCAGCAGATAATTAGAGTAGTCATTCATTTTGGTAATACTCTGTTGGTCAATTCCCACAATGACATCACCGCTCTGGATACCCGCCAGCATGGCCGGGGAGTCCATTTCTACCTCCCTCACATATGCTCCAAAAGGTACCTGAGACTGTTCGTTGGCCTCACTTGGCACATCCACACCAAGAATTCCCATATAGGGAATACTGTCTCCCCTTGTCAGTCTGCTGATCATCTGTTTCAAATCACTGATCCCATAAGCACAGATCATATTGCGCATATCGCTGCCTGTCTTGCCCATGGTGATAAAGCCCACCACCTGGCCGTTGGTATTGAACAGTACTCCGTTTGCCGACTGGCTTCCATAGATATCCGTGGTCAGCAGCTGATAATTCATATCCGCCAAGGACACCTGGTTATCGGCGGCGGTTATGACCCCATAACCTATGGAACCACTGCTGCCCATAGGGCTTCCCATTGCAATCACGGGGCTTCCCACCAGGCTTCTCTGCAGGGAAGATCCCAGAGGTGCGACATATATATCCTCGGGCGGCATATCCGGGCCCAACACATTCAGGCCAATGCACAGCACCGCCAGATTGCCGTCTTGAAAATACTGCATTAACTGGGCATCCGCGTGTACTCCATTGTTAAATGTCACTGTCAGATGATCCGCCCGTTTCACGGAACTGAAATCCGTTAAAATCAACAACTCCTTTCCATTGTTACCGATAACCACACCGGTGGTTTCATTTTTGCTCTCATATTCATTGGAAAACCAGTCCGTATCCGATTTTGTACCCGTGACCACCACCATATACTGGTTAAGCTGTTTCACATATTCCGACAGGACGCTGTAAATCTGCCGGTAATCCCCCATATCCAGCACCACCTGATTCAGAATCTCCTGGATCTGATTCTCATCCAATTCCACCTTTTCCGGCTGTATCTGCTCTTCCGGCACAGGACTGGGACTGGGGCTTGGACTGGGCTGGATATATTCCTCCAGCATCTCCTCCGGCAGCATCTCCTCCGGCTCCTCCGGGAAAATAATGGCTTCCGACTCCTCCTCGGGATACAGCCAGTTACTGATCACCGGCTCCAGCACCAAAAAGGTAAAACAGGCAATCAAACCGAATATGACGGCCATAGAGACTGTAATCAGAGTCCGGCGGACCAGTCTGCGCTTGTTAATGGGCCTTTGCTTAATCTTTTCCATCATGAAATTGTCCTGATTTGTCTCCTGGCGGTCCGACATCCTCTCACCTCTTATCTGCACTCACGACCGATTAGATTTTGTTTCCCAACCAGTATATAATATCCTTTTTTAAATGTAAAGTAAAACCGGGGGTATCCTATCCGGGGGAATTGTGCTATACTTGTGAAGGGTAAGCCTGTGTACCTGCTCCCGTATGCCGCCTACCCTCCATCCCACAAGGACGGCAAAGCGGTATATGAAATCAGCATCCCTGTCGTTGTACTCTGCTTTAAAAAGCAGAACTTTAAATAAGGAAATAAGAATATGAACGAAAAAGGACTAAAAATATTAGAATATGACAAAATCATCCAAATGCTGTCGGAAAAAGCGGATTCTGCTCCCGGCAAAAAATGCTGCCAGGAGTTGCAGCCCATGACAGACCTTGAGGAGATCAATTTTGCCCAGACAGAGACAGAGGATGCCCTGGCCCGGATCTTCAAACTGGGCAGCACCTCCTTCGGCAGCAACCAGGAGATCGGATTTGCCCTGAAATCCCTGGAAATCGGCAGCACTCTGTCCATGCCGGAGCTGCTCCGGGTCGCCAGGCTCCTGGACAACGTAAACCGTATCAAGACCTATGGGCGCAGGGACAGAGAGGATATACCCGAGGACAGTCTGGATTCCTATTTTGAACAGCTGACCCCTCTGACCCAGCTATCCGGTGAGATTAACCGTTGTATCCTTGCCGAGGACGAGATGGCGGACGATGCCAGCCCGGGGCTGAAGCATGTGCGCCGTTCCATATTGTTGACTAACGAAAAAGTGCATAACCAACTCAATTCCATGATCACCGGCTCCTACCGCACCTATTTGCAGGATGCCGTGATCACCATGCGGGACAACAGATACTGCATCCCTGTAAAATCAGAATATAAGGGACAGGTACACGGCATGGTACACGACCAGTCCTCCACAGGCTCCACTTTTTTCATAGAGCCTGCCGCCGTGGTGGAACTGAACAACCAATTGCGGGAACTGGAGATACAGGAAAAGACGGAAATTGAAAAAGTACTGGCGGATCTGAGCGGCCAGGCGGCGGAACATATACAGGAACTGGCGGACAACCAGAAAATCATGACCCACCTGGACTTTGTTTTTGCCAAGGCAAAGCTGGCCCTGGATCAGAATGCCACCCGGCCTGTCTTTAACACAGATCACTATATACACCTGCGCAAGGGCCGTCACCCTCTGCTGCCCAAAGACAGAGTGGTGCCCATCGACATTCACCTGGGCAGGGATTTTGACCTGCTGATTGTCACCGGCCCCAACACCGGCGGCAAGACCGTATCCCTGAAAACTGTGGGCTTATTCACTCTGATGGGGCAGGCAGGGCTGCACATCCCGGCCCTGGCTCGTTCGGAGCTTTCCGTTTTTACCAGGGTGTATGCAGATATCGGCGATGAGCAGAGCATTGAGCAAAGCCTGAGTACCTTCTCCTCCCATATGACCAGCATTGTGCGTATTTTAAAGCATGCGGATGAGAATTCCCTGTGTCTGTTTGACGAACTGGGCGCGGGAACAGACCCCACGGAGGGAGCCGCTTTGGCCATTGCCATCCTGAATTATCTGCATGACAGAGGCATCCGCACAATGGCCACCACCCATTACAGCGAGTTGAAAGTTTACGCCCTTTCCACGGATTTTGTGGAAAATGCCTGCTGTGAGTTCAGTGTGGAATCTCTACAGCCCACCTACAAGCTGCTTATCGGTATCCCCGGCAAAAGCAATGCCTTCGCCATCTCCTCCAAGCTTGGGCTGCCGCCGGACATTATTTCCGCCGCCCGGGAACAGATCAGCAAGGAGGACAAAAGCTTTGAGGACGTAATCTCCGATCTGGAGAGAAGCCGCATCACCATAGAGAAGGAGCGCCAGGAGATCGCTTCCTACAAGGCCCGTATTAAAACTCTGCAGGATCAGTTACAGGCCAAGAATGAAAAGCTGGACAGCGCAAAAGATAAAATATTAAAAGAGGCCCATGAAAAAGCCAGGGAAATCCTGCAGGAGGCCAAGGATGTGGCTGACGAGACCATCCGGGAATTCAACAATTTAGGGTCCGGTGCAGATATCAGGGAACTGGAGAAAAAACGTCAGAGGGTCAGGGACAAAATCAGCGAAAAAAACGAAAGGCTGGCTTTAAAATCCGACCCAAAGCAGGATAAAAAGAAGACCTTAGATCCTGCCAGACTGAAAAAAGGGGACGGCGTCAAGGTGTTGTCCATGGGCCTTACCGGCACAGTCAGCACTTTGCCGGACAGCAGGGGCAATCTCTTTGTCCAGTGCGGGATTATGCGCACCCAGGTAAATGTGCGGGATCTGGCTTTGACAGAGGAGGTATCTATCACTGCCCCCACCCTGCAGCGCACCGGTGCCGGAAAGATCAAAATGAGCAAATCCCTGTCCGTATCCACAGAGATTAATCTGTTGGGTAAAACCGTGGATGAAGCTATATCGGTATTGGACAAATATCTGGACGACGCCTATATTGCCCATCTTACTTCCGTCAGGGTGGTACATGGCAAAGGCACCGGCGCTCTGCGCAGCGCAGTCCATAACCATTTAAAACGCCTGAAATATGTGAAGGATTTCCGTCTGGGAGAATATGGGGAGGGAGACGCGGGCGTTACCATTGTCACATTTAAATAAATTAGAAACAGGAGTAGTTATGGTAAGTAAACAGAAAGTCCTTATTGTGGATGATGACGACAATATTGCAGAATTAATTTCCCTATATCTCACCAAGGAGTGTTTTGAGACCATGATTGTCTATGACGGGGAATCCGTTATGGGTGCCATTGCCTCCTTCGATCCCAACCTGATCCTGCTGGATCTGATGCTGCCAGGCATGGACGGCTATCAGGTCTGCCGGGAGGTCAGGGCAAAATATTCCACTCCCATTATCATGCTCTCCGCCAAGGGAGAAGTTTTTGACAAGGTGCTGGGCCTGGAATTAGGCGCGGATGATTATATGGAAAAGCCCTTCGACACCAAAGAACTGGTGGCCAGGGTCAAGGCTGTTCTACGAAGATATAAGCCTGCTGCCGATCCAAAGCCCCAGTCCCGCGACGAATTTGTGGAATATGCGGATCTCACCATCAACCGTACCAATTATTCCGTAACCTATAAAGGAAAAAATGTGGATATGCCTCCCAAAGAACTGGAACTTTTATATTTCCTGGCCTCCTCCCCGAACCACGTTTTCACCAGAGAGCAGTTGCTGGATCAGATCTGGGGCTATGAATACATGGGGGATACCCGCACGGTGGACGTCCATATCAAACGTCTGAGAGAGAAGATCAAGGATCACGAAAACTGGAAAATCAGTACCATATGGGGTATTGGATACAAGTTCGAAGTAAAAAAATAAGGATGTGATCCCTGATGAAAAAAACCTTATATCTGAAATTTTTGCTGGCATACCTTATTTTCGGCATTTTCGGCCTGGTGATTCTGGCTACCTTTGTGCCCAGCATGACCATGGAACATCTGATCAGGGAGAGGGCCAATTCACTGTACTCCGAGGCCACCCTGATCGCCAACACCTACGCCAGAAACCTGTATAACAGTGAGATCTCTCTGGAAGCGGTGAAGGATCAACTGGACGCATTGGCTGTATATCTGGATTCCAATGTGCAGATTATAAATCCCTCGGGCCGCCTTATTTTGGATACTGACATGCCCATTGATGTGGAAAAGGAAGTGATTATTGAGGCATTCGATCCAACTGTCACCGGCACCTCCTACTATGTGATAGACAATTTTTTCGATGTCTACTCCAAGGACGTGCTGTCGGTGATCGCACCTATCACCAACAATTATATGGTCAAGGGATATGTGGTGATCCATATGGATATGGCATCCATCAACGAATCCTGCAACAGTCTGTTGACAATCTCCTATATCACGCTGGTCATTCTCTTTTTGCTGTCCCTGATCATATTGATTTTTTTTACCGAGATTGTCTATCTGCCTCTGCGGAAAATTACCTATGCCACGGAACAGTACGCAACCGGCAATATGCATTATGAATTCTCCATAGACAGTGAGGATGAAATGGGCTATCTGGCCGCCTGTCTTTCCTATATGGCCAGTGAAATCGCCCGGTCGGAGGATGATCAGAAAAAATTTGTGGCAAATGTGTCTCATGATTTCCGCTCCCCCCTTACCTCCATCCAGGGGTATCTGGAGGCCATGCTGGATGGAACCATACCGCCGCAGCTTCATGAAAAATATTTGAACATCGTATTAAATGAAACCAGACGGCTGACCAAGCTTACCAACAGCCTGCTTACTCTGAATAACTTAAATACCAAGGGGATGCTGTTGGATATAACCGACTTTGACATAAACCAGGTTATCCGCTCCACCGCCGCCTCCTTTGAGGGTACCTGCCTGAAAAAGAGCATTGCCATCGAACTGGTCCTTACCGACGACGTCATGTATGTAACTGCTGATATGAGCAAAATCCAGCAGGTACTGTATAACCTGATTGATAACGCGATAAAATTCAGCCATCACAATTCGGTTATAAAGGTTGAAACCACAGAAAAAAAGAACAAGCTATTTATCTCCGTGAAGGATACTGGCATCGGCATACCAAAAGAGGATTTGAAGCTGATCTGGGACCGCTTTTACAAATCGGACATTTCCCGGGGAAAGGATAAAAAAGGCACCGGGCTGGGATTATCCATCACCAGAGAAATCATTCACTCCCACAACGAGCATATCAATGTGATCAGCACACCCGGGGAGGGCAGCGAATTCATCTTCAGCCTGCCCCGTTCAGAAGAAAATGACGAGGAAGATTAACTTCCCCGTCATTTCCCGTCTCATGAAGCTGCCAAAATGGTAATTTCAAGCCGTTTACTGTCATTTTTTCATCATATAATCAATTTCTTTATATTGGTAAACATCGTTTTCACCGGGTAATACAATACCATCATCAGTAAGAAATTTCCCGCACAGTGCAGCAAATCATAAGGGATACCCGCTACCCACCAGGTAAAACCGGCATACAGGCCGGACTTGATGCCTCCGTTAAATGAACCGTTTACCACATAAGGTATGGAACATAAAGCGCCAAAAAGCAATCCGTAAAAACCGGATAGCACAGCCCAGAACAGCACATGCTCCTGTTTTCGAAGAATCCATGTAAACAGTGCCAGCAGGGGCCAGGCATACAGATACATAACCCACCAGATACCAAAACCGAACATACATCCCTCAATCAGGATAAAGGCCGGAATCACAAAGAGGATTTTTCTTCCAAAAAACAGGGTAAACATAATAATCCAGAAGCTGGTCAGTTCAATATTGGGCAGTCCCATCATCGCCGCCTTGCACACCTCGATCAAAGCGATGGCCATGCCGATTACAGCGATGTCATATGCGGTATTTTTCCTTCCTTTTTCTCTTTTCATCTTATTTGCTGTAGATGATCTGGAAGGCATCGCCGTCTGCTACCGGTTGGGAATCTATGCCATAATTACAGTATTCTCCATTGACAAAAAAACCCCAATAAGACTGATCCACATTCCAATCCGCCGTCACGCCGTTTACCGTCTCCACCATCATGCCATATTCACTTTCGCTTCCGGAAAACGTAAGCCCGTCTGCCTCCTCCATAGCCTGGCGCAGATACTCCGCATCTGTATCCACATTATAGACAGTGGAGGCTGCATGATTGTCTATAACTTCAATGGTGATTGCTTTGGCCCCCTGTGCGGTCTTGGGACGAAACAGTAAAAACGCGGCTGCAAATACCACAATTAATACTGCCAGCGCGGCTGCTCCGATCATTAGTTTCTTGTTTGCTTTCTTTGCTTCTGTCATTTTCCTGACTCCTTTTTATAATATTTTCCGCATAAAAAGAGACAAAAAACCTGTTGCATGAAAGAGCTTCCCTTCAGCAACAGGTCTGTGCGCACAAAAAGTATATGTGGACGTAAATCCCACATTTTCTTATGTACTAACCAGTTACTCGTGGTCTTACAGTACCATCACAGGCAGGTCTTCTGACTTGGATATCCCTGCTGCCCTCCATCTTCTCAAAGTATGCCCATGCAGTGACTTCAATGACTTTCCGAAAGCTTCCCTGCGCATAAAGACGGGAACCCTCCGGTAAGGACAACTCCTTCCTTACAGCGACGAGTTCGTGCAGGACTTGCACCTGCTTCCCTTTTCACCGAATCTTAAGCGGTATATGAATCGACATAAAATTTTCTGCTTTCATCTCCTGCTAAAACCATATACGCATTTTTTGCAGGGCTTCAAGTGTAATATCTAATGTCGTTGAATATACAACACTTAAATCCGACACCTGTAATGTTTCTTTATTTCCTTTATGCATTGGAAAGTATATCACATTCATCGTAAAAAAGCAATATTATACAACGACCGATTAGTCCATCCAATTCCTGCACGGCACATGCTGCATAATCGGGCAACATGTGTCGTGCAGAAAGGAAAATCTAATCGGTCGTCGGTATAAATATTTATGACAGGTTCATTTCAATTTTTCCCGGGTCTCATATAAATATGCTTTCCCCTTCTTTCCCGTATGCTCCATCATCCCATAATACTGATAGAGCTTAATAGCCAGGCTGGCCATGCGGTCATTTATATGGGCGGCTTTGGCAAACTGTTTCACCGTGAAAGGCTCTTCCAGTTCCAGAGGTACAAACTGCATCAGATCTTCCGGCCTCTCAATCACTATTTCTTCTATAATATCCAGAGGAATGCGGTCATATTTTGAAGCACGGATTTTTCTGTTTTTCCCGTAACCGTTTAAAAGCTTGTATTCCTCCATTTCCATTAACAGCAGCTTTACCGTCAGATGACGGTCAGCCAGATAATCCCGAATCCTGTATAACTCCAAAAACGCGTCATAAGCATTCCCCTTTTTGGGAGATCTGTGGGGGGCGCTGAGAGTGCCTGTCTCCTGATCAATCCATATCAAACGCTTAATATGGGGGATGGGATGCACAATTACCACAGGATATTCGGGGAGGAAAGCCTCCAGCTTATCCCGCATCTTACCGAACCCTGCTGACTGGATCTCTATGATCTCCTGTCCGGTAAAAATATCCGCCACATAATTGCCGATGGGAATTTCCTGTTTATCCACATCCGGCTCATAAAAGTTTTTCAGGACCATATGGGTTGTTTTTTCGGATAAGGTGCCGATACCGGCCCGAAGCCTTTCCTCACCAAGTACCTTCTCCCTGACTTCCAGAAATCTCTGCTTCTGTGTATCCATACCTGCCTCTGTCCGCCTTCTATACTTATGAACGCCAGGATTACCCAATTCCAGTGTGTCACGCGCCGCATAATCGGACAACATGTGACACACTGGAAGGAAGCCCTAACCCTTCGTGAGGATCTTTACGCAACTGCTTCGCCCTTATCCTTCGCATATAATATTTTCAGAATAATTGGCGTAGAGATACTGGACACAATGATCAATAATATTACAGCTGTGAAATATACCGGCGTCAACAGTCCCACAGACAAACCCTTCTGGGCTACAATAAGAGCCACCTCTCCCCGGGTCATCATGCCCACACCGATTTTCAGGGAATCCATATTTTTAAATCCGCATATCCTTGCCATCAGGCCGCAGCCGATAATCTTTGTAATAAGGGCCACAATCACAAATCCAAGAGAAAACAGCAGGATACCGGCATTAACATTTTCGATATTCGTTTTTAGCCCAATGCTGGCAAAAAATACCGGTCCAAACAATATGTAGGAATTGACCTCCATCTTTTCCTCTATATACTTGGAATCCCGGACGGAACATAGCACAATGCCTGCCACATAAGCGCCCGTAATATCCGCAATCCCAAAGAACTTCTCCGCCGCAAAGGCAAAGAAAAAGCAGAGCGCAAGACTCATAATGGGAATTCTTCTGGTGTGGGGATATTTGTTATCTATGTACGCAAAAAGTTTATAAAACAGCAATCCCACGATAAAAGCAAAGATAAAGAACAGGATCGTGGAAATCACCACTTTTCCGGGATTGGACTCCGGATTCTTAAATCCAATGACAAAGGTGAGTACAATAATGCCAATCACGTCATCTATGATGGCGGCGCTGAGAATCGTGGTGCCCACCTTTCCTTTCAGCTTGCCCATCTCCCGCAGGGATTCCACCGTAATACTGACGCTGGTAGCCGTCATGATCACACCTATAAATACGGCCTTATAAAAATTTTCACTTCCCCAGGGCGCAGCGCCATAAAAGCCCATATATAATAAAGTGCCGCCCACCAGGGGTACAAACACGCCGAAACAGGCAATGAGGAGAGCGATGGGACCCGTTTTCATCAACTCTTTCAGATCCGTCTCCAGACCTGCTGAAAACATCAGCAGCACCACTCCGATCTCCGCCATCTGCACCAGAAAGTCCGTCTGCTGCACCAGGCCCAATATACCGGGGCCTATAATCAGTCCCGCTACTATCTCCCCCACCACCTGAGGGGCCCGCAGCCTGCGGGCAAGAATGCCGAATATTTTGGCAAATATAATAATGATTGCCAGATCTTTAAATACGTTACATGCTTCCATGACCTTACCTCTTTCCCGCATAAGGCAGGCTTAGCTGCCTTATAGCCATAATCGGCAGTCGAAAATCAGAAATTTTCGACAATACCTCTTTTATATTTTATTTGTACCAAACACAGATTATAGCACATCCACATAAAAAGGAAAGTACTTTTTTCAAAAATACCACTAAATACCGCCAAATAAAATGCCGGTAGCTTGATAAATCCGTTTCCCTTCAAGCTTCCGGCATCTGACATTTTTTTATTTCTTTTTATATACGCACGAATGATTAGCTTTTCCCTCCCGCATGTCCCATGTTGTCCGCTTATGCAGCATGAGACATGCGGGAATCGGAAGATTTTAACGTTCAGTAGTATATTACTCAGAAAAATAATCTTGATTTTCCTCCGGCGCATTTTCGTATAATTCTTCCGGATCAGCCTCTGCAATATCCTCCAAAGCATCATTCACATCACTGAATTCCTGATCCCCATTGGATATTTTTTCCCTCACCTTGGCGATCTGAGCCACCTTATTATTCTTTTCCAGCTGGATCAGTTTAACGCCGGAGGTGATTCTGCTCAAGGTGGATACATCCTCCATGCGCAGCTGTATAATAATACCGGCAGTAGTGATCATCATGATCTCATTGTCGTCATTGACAGCCTTAACGCCAATCACATCTCCCGTTTTCTCCGTAATTTTATAGCATTTAATCCCTTTTCCGCCACGGTGCTGTACATTAAACTCATCAAGATACGTTCTCTTGCCCATACCGTTCTCGGAGACAATCAAAAGGGAATCACCCTGGCTCTGAAGCTGCATGCCCACAATTTCATCCTGGTCAGACAGATTCATACCGATTACACCCATGGACGCGCGGCCTGTATTTCGCACATCTGTCTCCTTAAAGCGAATACACATACCCTGCCTGGTCACCAGGAAGATCTCACTGGATGCGTCTGTGGCCTTGACCTCGATCAGTTCATCCTCTTCCCTCAGATTGATAGCCACCAGGCCATTCTTTCGGATATTGGAAAACTCATCCAGAGAAGTCTTTTTGACAATACCGCCCTTTGTCACCATAAAGAGATTCTTCTCGCGGCTGTATTCCCTGATGGGAATCATAGCGGTAATCTTTTCCCCCGGAAACAGCTGCAGCAGATTTACAATAGCCGTCCCTCTGGCAGTCCTGCCGGCCTCCGGAATCTCATAAGCCTTCAGACGGTAAACTCTGCCCAGGTTGGTGAAGAAATGCAGGTAATGGTGGGTACTGGTTATCAGCAGATCCTCTATGTAATCATCCTCTATGGTCTGCATTCCTTTGATACCCTTTCCTCCACGGTTCTGGGATTTAAAATTGTCCACCGTCATGCGCTTGATATAGCCCAGACTGGTCATGGCTATAATGGTATTGTCATGGGGGATCATATCTTCCATAGAAATATCCGTAATATCATAAGTAATTTTACTTCTCCTGTCATCCCCGTACTTATCGGCTATCACGGTTATTTCCTGCCTGATCACACCCAGCAGCAGCTTCTCATCTGCCAGAATTGCTTTATATTCCTGTATTTTCTTCTGTAGTTCCGCATGTTCGGCCTCCAGCTTCTCCCTCTCCAAGCCTGTCAGTGCCCTCAGGCGCATGTCCACAATGGCCTGGGCCTGTATGTCCGTCAGATCAAAACGCTCAATCAGGCGCTCCTTGGCTATCTGGGTATTCTGGCTGCTGCGGATAATAGAGATCACTTCATCAATAAAGTCAAGTGCTTTCAGCAGGCCCTGTAAGATATGGTCCCTCTCTTCGGCCTTGTTTAAATCGTACCTGGTTCTGCGGGTAACCACTTCCTCCTGGTGCTTAAGATAATAGGTCAGCATATCCAAAAGGTTCATAACCTTTGGCTCATTGTTGACAAGAGCCAGCATAATCACGCCGAAGGTGTCCTGCAGCTGCGTATGCTTGTACAGCTGATTCAGGATCACATTGGAATTGGCATCCCGACGCAGTTCTATTACCACCCGAATGCCTTCCCTGTTGGATTCGTCTCTGATATCCGTAATGCCATCTATCTTTTTCAGCTTCACAAGCTCCGCGATCTTTACTATGAGGTTTGCTTTATTTACCATATAAGGTAATTCTGTCACAATGATCTGGCTCTTTCCGCTGGGCAGGGTTTCTATATCCGTCACCGCGCGGACGCGGATTTTGCCCCTTCCGGTGCGATAAGCCTCGTCACAGCCCCTGGTTCCGAGAATTAACCCTCCGGTAGGGAAATCCGGTGCCTTGATAATATCCAGGACCTCCTCTATAGTGGTCTCCCTGTTTTCCTCCACACGATTGTCAATGATCTGAATCACTGCTTTTACCACCTCACGCAGATTGTGAGGCGGAATATTAGTGGCCATACCTACCGCAATCCCCGTGGTACCGTTTACCAGCAGATTGGGATAACGGCTGGGCAGTACCACGGGTTCCTTCTCCGTATCGTCAAAGTTGGGAGTGAAGTCCACAGTATCTTTATTGATATCTGCCAGCAGTTCCATGGAAATCTTAGACAGTCTCGCCTCTGTATAACGCATGGCGGCAGCGCCGTCCCCATCCATAGAGCCAAAATTGCCATGACCGTCCACCAAAATATAACGCATATTCCAGTCTTGAGCCATATTTACCAATGCGCCATAGATGGAACTGTCGCCATGGGGATGATATTTACCCATGGTATCACCCACAATACGGGCACACTTACGATGCGGCTTGTCGGGACCGTTATTCAGTTCAATCATGGAATACAGGACCCTTCTCTGTACCGGCTTCAGACCATCTCTGACATCAGGAAGCGCTCTGGAAGCGATTACACTCATGGCATAGTCAATATAGAAGGTCTCCATCTTTTCCTTGAGGTCCACCTCCTGTATCTTGTCAACTTCCTGGACATTGTCAAATATATCGTCTTGCATACTTTCCTCTTTCCCGCATATCGCAGGCCCTCTTAGGCCAAACGCCCGCTGTGTCTGCGATATTGCGCCAATTATACTGACGGACGCTAAGCTTTTCCAGTTCCTGCACGTCACATATTGCATAATCGGACAATCTGTGACGTACAGGAAGGAAAATCTAATCGTTCATAAGTATAGAAACTGTTTATGTGATATCCAGATTTGTTACAAACTTGGCATTTTGCTCTATAAATTCCTTTCGGGGTTCAACCTTGTCCCCCATCAAGGTGGTGAAAGTCAAATCAAGCTCGGACTCCATCTCCTCATCATAATTTACACGTAACAGAATTCTCTGGGCAGGATCCATGGTAGTATCCCACAACTGCTCCGCATCCATCTCACCCAATCCTTTGTAACGTTGAATCTTGTTGTTTTGATCCCTTCCAACCTCCTGCAATATGCTATCCAGCTCCTCATCGCTGTAGGCATACCACACCTTCTTGTTTTTCTCCAGCTTATAGAGAGGGGGCTTTGCCAGGAAAACATGCCCCTGCCTGATCAGTTCCGGCATAAAGCGGTAGATAAAGGTAAGCAGCAATGTGCTGATATGCGCCCCATCCACATCCGCGTCCGTCATAAGGATAATTTTATTATAGCGAAGCTTGGTAATATCAAAGTCCTCATGAATACCTGTACCAAAAGCGGTAATCATGGCCTTAATTTCCGCGTTGGCATAAATTTTATCCAGCCTGGCCTTCTCCACATTCAAAATCTTCCCCCGCAATGGCAGAATTGCCTGGGTAGCCCTGTCCCGGGCAGTTTTGGCACTGCCTCCTGCGGAATCTCCCTCCACAATATAGATCTCACAATTTTTGGGATCTTTATCCGAACAATCCGCCAGCTTACCGGGCAGAGCCATACCGTCCAGGGCCGTCTTTCTTCTGGTCAGGTCCCTTGCCTTGCGGGCCGCCTCCCTGGCACGCTGGGCCAGAATGGATTTCTCACAGATAATCTTGGCCACTCCCGGGTTCTGCTCCAGAAAATAGGTCAGCTGTTCCGACACAACGCTGTCCACTGCGCCTCTGGCCTCGCTGTTTCCAAGCTTCTGCTTGGTCTGCCCTTCAAACTGGGGATCCTCAATCTTTACACTGATGATTGCAGTCAGCCCCTCCCGGATATCCTCACCCGACAGATTAGGTTCACTGTCCTTCAGCAGCTTGGCACCCCGGGCATAGTCATTAAAGGTTTTGGTAACCGCATTGCGGAAGCCCTGTAAATGAGTGCCTCCCTCCGGCGTATTGATATTGTTTACAAAGCTGAACACACTCTCATTGTAAGAATCATTGTGCTGGAAGGATACTTCCACATATACATGGTTTCTCTCCCCCTCAAAATACAGGATATTCTCATACAGGGGAGTCTTACTTCTGTTCAGGTATGTGACAAATTCCTTTATGCCGCCCTCATAATGGAATTCCACCACTCTCTGTTTTTTCCCGTTTTCCAGCCGGACGGTTCTGATCACACCTGTTTTTGCGGCTTTTGTGTTGTCCTCTGTAAGATCTGCGGAGGGTTCCTCTGTGGAAGCCTCCTTCTTTTCTGCATTCTGTAATTTCTGATCCTCGGCAGCCCTTTGCAGCAGCTGGCTGATCTGTGCGTTTTCCACATCCGTGTCAGTGAGAACCTGTTCTTCCTCACTGCGGCTGTCCCTTAATATAATCCGCAGGTTCCTGGTCAAAAAGGCCATCTCCCGCAGCCTGCTCTTCAATATGTCAAAATCAAAAACTGTGGTCTCCGTAAAAATCGTTTTATC
This sequence comes from uncultured Lachnospiraceae bacterium, assembly GCA_947176785.1. Classification (GTDB taxonomy): domain Bacteria; phylum Bacillota; class Clostridia; order Lachnospirales; family Lachnospiraceae; genus Acetatifactor. The sequence continues at coordinate 12,660 of CAMWSA010000001.1, read as the reverse complement.
CGGAAGGAAGGTTACCTTCGTACCTGTCTTTTCCCTGGGACAGGTCCCTATCTCCTTCAGGGAATAAGCCACATGTCCCTTCTCATAGCGCTGTTTATACACCCTTCCGTCCTGACAGATTTCCACCTCCAGCCAGTCGGACAGGGCATTTACCACGGAAGCGCCCACACCGTGCAGGCCTCCGGATACCTTGTATCCCCCGCCTCCAAATTTTCCTCCCGCGTGAAGAATCGTAAACACAACCTCCACGGCAGGAATGCCCGCCTTGTGGTTAATGCCTATGGGAATCCCTCTCCCATTGTCAATAACAGTAACGGAATTATCCTCATTAATGGTCACATCTATTGTGTCACAGAAACCTGCAAGGGCTTCATCCACAGAATTGTCAACAATCTCATAAACCAGATGATGGAGGCCCCTGCTGGAGGTAGTGCCAATATACATGCCGGGCCTCTTGCGGACTGCCTCCAATCCTTCCAGGATCTGAATCTGATCGGCGGTGTACTCATGCTCCACTGTTGTATTGTTCATGGTCTCTTCGCTCATTTTTACCTCTCATTCCTATAGATGATCAGGGGAAGGAATCTCCACCACCCCGTTTGTCACTTTATACACCCTGTCAATCTCAAACCTGTTGTTCACAAATTCTTCCAGTCCCGTACAGGTAATTATTGTCTGGATATCCCCTATACTGCCAAGCAGGTAATTCTGCCTGTTGCTGTCAAGCTCAGACAGCACATCGTCTAAAAGCAGAATCGGCGTATCCTTGGTAATCTTTTTAACCAGTTCTATCTCCGAAAGCTTCAGGGACAGGGCAGCGGTGCGCTGCTGTCCCTGGGAACCGAACTTTCGGATATCCACATCTCCCACCAGAAAACAAAAATCATCCCTGTGAGGCCCTACCGTAGTCTGTTTCAGCTTTATATCCTTTTCCTGGCTGTACTGTAATTTCTTTTCGAATTCTTCGATCTGCACATCCGGCTCATACTGAATGCGGATTTCTTCCCTGTCTCCGGACAGCCTCTTGTGAATGTCATAGATAATCTCATTGAGCTGTTCTACAAAAAGCCCCCGCCTCTCTATAACCTTGCTTCCAAAGGAAACCAGCTGGGAGTCCCAAATATTTAAGGTATCCTTTAAATCCGGGTTAAAATACAAATCCTTCAGCAGCTTATTGCGCTGATTCACAATCTTGTTATAGTGATTCAGATTGTACAGGTAAAAACTGTCCAACTGACACAGTTCCATATCCACAAACCGCCTGCGCTCCGCAGGGCCGTCCTTGATAATGCCCAAATCCTCCGGAGAGAAAAATACAACATTACAAATCCCCAGAAGATCCGCCGCTTTCTTGAGCTTCTGTCCGTCTATGGCAATTCCCTTGGACCTGCTCTTCCTAAGATGCATGTCCACACGGGTTTCCACCCCGTCTTTTTCCAAAAAAGTGCGGATATGCGCCTCCTCTTTATGAAAATTCACAATATCCCTGTCTTTGCTGCCTTTGTGCGATTTGGTAGTAGCCGATACATAGATTGCTTCCAGAATATTAGTCTTACCCTGCGCATTGTCACCATAGAGGATATTCGTCCCCCTGTCAAACGCCAGGTTAAGTGAATCATAGTTGCGATAATCCTGAAGCTCCAGTGATTTAATAATCATAGTCTGCTCCAATACCCTTATACTTCCCGGGCCACAATCTGTACCTGTGACCCGTCAAATTCAAATATATCCCCATCATGGAGCTTCCTGCCTCTCTGGTATTCCACTTCCCCGTTCACGAATACCTGCCCGTCCTGAATCAACAGCTTTGCCTCCACTCCGGAATCCACCAGGTCGGCCAGCTTCATGGCCTGTCCCAGCTTTATAAATTCATCTCTTATTTTCAGCTTCAACATGTCTTTCTATGTCCTATCCCCATCCCCGCCTTTAACTCACAGTAGTGAAATTCACAGGCAGAATCAGGTAAATATAATTTTCCTCTTCATTCTTGATCAAACAGGGCGCTTTTGGGTTGACCATATACAGGTCCACCTCTTCGTCGTCAATCACCCGCAGGGCATCAATCAAAAATTTTGGATTGAAGCCGATCATCAAATCTTTTCCCTCTTTAGCTATGTCAATATCCTCGTTCATGCTGCCCAGAGCGGAGTTGATCCTCAGCTCCATGCCTGCATCAGTGATATTGATTATAATCGGCTTCTTGTCCCCTTCCTTCACCAGCAGGGTGGCACGGTCAATACAGTTTAAAAGTTCCTTTTTGTTGATTCTGACCCTGGTCTCATAATCGCTGGAGAGCATCTGCTCAATCCTGAAATACTCTCCCTCAATAAGCCTGGAAACCACCGTGGTCTGATCAAATTCAAAAATAATGTGCTTGGAGGTAAAGAAAATACTTACATCCCTATCCGTATCACCGGAAAGGATCTTGCTGATCTCATTCAGAGTCTTCCCCGGAACAACTACCTTTCTCTGGCTGTACTCCTCCTTCAGCGCAATCTTTCGGATGGATATGCGGTGTCCATCCAGTGAAACTACCTTAAGCTCATTGCCTTTAATATCAAAAAGTTCACCACTCATTATTTTATTATTATCATTATCAGAAATAGAAAATATAGTCTGCCGGATCATTTCCTTCAGGGTAAACTGTGATATAGAGATACTTTCCTCTCTCTCGACCACAGGCAGATAGGAAAAATCCTCCCCCGATTTGCCCATAATATTGAATTTGGCCTTTTCACATGTGATTGTGGTCTTGTAAGTCTCGTCTGTCCGAATCGTAATATCATTGTCCGGCAGCTTGCGCACAATATCCAGAAAAATCTTGGCATCCAGGGCGATCAGCCCCCTCTCCACAATCTCTCCCTCGATCGTAGTCTCTATACCCATCTCCATATCATTGGCGGTAAGGGTGATCTCTCCCCTTGTGGCATCCACAAGAATGCATTCCAGAATAGACATGGTTGTTTTGTTGGGAACTGCTTTGGATACAATCTGTACTCCATTCAGCAGATCGGATTTAGAACAAATCAGTTTCATAATTTAGGAACTCCTTTCCTGTACACAACGCAAAAACCTTTTGAGGGTGCCTGTGCAGGGCTTATATAATTATATATGTTTTCATAATATCCTTCTTAATGGGTGTTGATATGTGCAAAACTGTTTCTATTATACTATTTTTCGGGCAAAAAGGGAATGGATATCTCGTGAATAATTAAACTTTTTGCAATGGATAAGTTCAGACTTATTCACATGTACCTTAAAAGATAGTTTCAAGGTATTTCAGGTTATCAACAGGTTTTGGCTTTTTTTCCCGGGTAATACACATTTCCCTGTGGATTACCCGGGGTTGATCTTCTTTAATATGGCGTCAATCTTGCTCTGAAGCTCTTCGTTGTTTTTAAGTTCATCCTCTATTTTGTTACAGCCGTGCAGGACGGTGGTGTGATCCTTTTTGCCCAGGGCTTTACCGATCAGGGCGTAAGAGTAATCCGTCAATATATGGCACAGGTACATGGATACCTGCCTGGGAAGCACAAACTCGGAATTTCTCTTTTTGGAGATTACGTCCTCAGGTCGTACATTAAAGTATTCCGATACTGTATTAATGATCAGAGTGGGTGTTATGTCTCTGGCTTTGTTTGGATAGATCACATCCTTCAGGGCTTCCTCGGCGGCTGCCAGGTTCAGTTCCGTCTTGTTGGATCTGGCAAAGGCAAGGATTTTATTAAATGCGCCCTCCAATTCTCTTATGTTGGATTTAATATTGGAAGCAATGTAATCAATAATTTCTTCATCAATCTGCCGATGGTAGATCTCGGCGTTTTTTCGCAGGATAGCAACACGGGTCTCATAATCGGGAGGCTGGATGTCGGCAATCAGTCCCCATTCGAAACGGGAACGGAAGCGTTCTTCCAGGGTTTCCATCTCCTTCGGCGGCTTGTCCGAGGATAAAATGATTTGTTTTCCGGCGGAATGCAGTACGTTGAAGGTATGGAAAAATTCCTCCTGCGTACTTTCTTTACCTATAATAAACTGTACATCGTCTACCATCAGCACATCCACTGTCCGGTACTTTTCACGCAGCTTGGTCATGACGGCGGCATTACCGTTTCGGATGGACTCGATCACCTCGTTGGTAAATTCCTCACTGGTCACATAGAGTACCTTGGTATTGGGATTCTGTTTAAGGATAAAGTGCCCGATGGAATGCATCAGGTGGGTTTTACCCAGCCCGGCTCCCCCGTAGAGATACAGTGGATTGTAAGTTTTCCCCGGGGATTCCGCAACGGCCAGCGAAGCGGAATGGGCAAATTTATTGTTACTTCCCACCACAAAGGTGTCGAATTTGTACTTTGGATTCAGTGTGGTATTTTCATTTTCAGCGTCACCATAATAGGAAGATTCATTATCCATGGGATCTTCCGAGGGGATGTCCGATTCCAGAATGAACTCCACATCATAGATATGGTCGTACATCTCTGAGATCGTGACCTGAAAAAAGCTTTTATATTTGCTGGAAATATAACTCAGGGCCTGGGCCTGATCAGAGGGAATGACGATATACACCACGTCCTCCTCTATTTTATAAAGCTGCAGAGGTTCAACCCAGGTCGAGAAGGAAATGCCTGATAAGTTGTATTCCCTCTTGACAATATCCTTGATTTCTCCCCAATTTTCCTTAATATTATCCATGTTTTTGTGCCCTTCCTGCTATATTTCTAATCCTATATTAATATAAAGTCCGAAATATTTCAAATACTAGTTTTGAACAGGACTTGAATAAAGTTATCCACATGTTGTTGATAACTTGGGGTATAAGTAGGATGGGAAAATTCAGATGTGGACAATATGGTGTATAATTCGCATCCTTTGTGGACACCAAAAAGACGGCATAAATACAGCATATTGATTTAATATTTCGGGGATAAAACAAGATATAGTACCCGGTGGGAACAGTTATCCACAAATTATCAACAGTCGGTGGATAACTCTTTGTTTATAAAAAATGGTGTATATAGTTGTGGATAACTCAGAAAAAAATTTTTTTACGGAAATTGTTTCTAAAATAAACAGAAAAAAATCCGATATTTACTTGACATTGCGGCACTTTTCCTTTACAATCAATATGCTATTTTCCATTGGAATTCATACAAGCCTTATCATAAATTAAGGTCAGAGAAGGAGGTGCATTTTATATGAAGATGACATTTCAGCCTAAGAAGAGATCCAGATCCAGGGTTCATGGCTTCAGGGCGAGGATGAGTACTCCCGGCGGAAGAAAAGTGCTGGCGGCAAGGCGTGCAAAGGGAAGAAAGAGATTGTCGGCATAGGTCACAGCAATGTGGCCTTTTTTTCTCTGAAAAATGAGGAACAGGGATTATGAGATTTTCAGAGTCACTTAAAAAGAACACGCAATTCCAATTTGTCTATAAGAATGGAAAATCCTATGCGAATAAGTATCTGATCATGTATGTTAAGGAAAATGGCACGGATAGGAACCGGATTGGAATCAGCGTCAGCAGAAAAGTGGGAAACAGCGTTGTAAGGCATCGCGTTACAAGGCTGGTGAGAGAGAGTTACCGGTTACATGAAAACATATTCAATAGTGGTTTGGATATGGTAATCGTCGCAAGACCGGCTGCAGCCTGTGTGGGTTACTATGAAGTGGAAAGTGCTATGCTGCACCTTGCCAGGCTTCATAAGCTGATTAAGGTCTATTTTTATTTTGATTGAATTGGAATATGATGAAAAAAATTGTAATCGCCATGATACGGTTTTATCAAAAATATATATCTCCCATGAAACGTACGAAATGTCCCTATATTCCCTGCTGTTCTCAGTATGGGCTTGAGGCGGTTCAGAAGTATGGGGCTTTCAGGGGATCTCTTCTGGCGGCATGGAGAATACTCCGCTGTAATCCTTTTTCAAAGGGAGGCTTTGATCCTGTGCCCTGATAAATATACCGTTGATTGACGCAATATCGTAGAAAATCCTGCAAATATTAGGATCATAGGAAGAGGTAAAAATGAACGTAATTCTATTGACCAAGGACGATACCTTTATTATCGGATGGGTGGCCAGACTGCTTGGCATGATTATGGAAGGTATCTTTACTGTTATTGACTTTATTGGCATTCCCAATATAGGATTGGCGATCATCCTGTTTACAGTGGTTGTGAACCTGCTTCTTTTGCCTTTGACAGTCAAACAGCAGAAATTTTCCAAGCTGTCCAATAAAATGCAGCCGGAGATCCAGGCGGTTCAGGAAAAATATAAGAATAAGAAGGACAATGACTCCATGATGGCTCAGAATCAGGAGATTCAGGCGATCTACGCAAAATATGGAGTCTCCGCTTCGGGTAGTTGCGTACAGCTGTTGATACAGCTGCCTATTTTACTTGCCCTGTACAGGGTCATTTATGCCATTCCCGCCTATGTGAATAAGATCGGCAATACTTTTCGGGTGCTGGCTGATCAGATTATGAATATGGATGGTGCCGAGTTTATTAAAAGTTCGGAAATCAGTACCATAAAAAATACAGTATCCACGTATGGCAGGAATATATTGGATACCGGGGAAAAGAGTATTAACAGTCTGATTGATGTGCTGAATAAGCTGTCCAGCAGCGATATGGCTACAGTATCAGAACATTATAATCTGGCTGACCTCACTTATAACGGAAGCCTTATATTAAGTAACGAGAGTACCAGGGGCCTGTTGGATACCTATAATAATTTTATTGGTCTTAACATTGCCAATTCCCCCCAGCATATCATATCAAACGCTTATCAGGTGGGTGCATGGGGGCTGTTGATTGGGGCTGTTATGATCCCTGTTTTGTCTGCCGTTACGCAGCTGATCAGTGTAAAGCTGATGCCCCAGCCGGAAAACAGGGGTGCCGACAATGGTATGGCTTCTTCCATGAAAATGATGAATATGATTATGCCCATATTCTCTGCGTGGTTCTGCTTTACGCTTCCCTCCGGTCTTGGTTTGTACTGGATTGCCAGCGCTGTGGTCAGGACAATTTTGATGATTATCATCAATAAGCGTCTGGACCGGATGAGTTTTGATGAGATTGTGAAGAAAAATTCCGTAAAGAGCGCCAAGAAGATGGAGAAAATGCAGAAGCGCCAGGAAATGATGAATGCCTATGCCAATATGAACACCAAAAATATTGTCAGTAAGGCAGGAATGAATACCGGTGCGGAAAATGAGGAGGGTTCTTCCAGAAAGAGCAGCCAGGAGAAGAAAATACCGAATGTGGAATACAGCAGTAAATCCAATCCGGGCAGCATTTCAGCCAAGGCTAATATGGTAAAGGAATTTAACGAGAGAAATAACAAATAGAAGCAGGGGGAAAAAGAAATGGATTATATGGAAGTATCGGCAAAGACAGTAAATGAAGCCATTATTGAAGCTTGCCAGAAGCTTGGCGTTTCCAGTGACAGGCTGGAGCATGAAGTGATAGAGGAGGGGTCCGCCGGATTTTTGGGAATCGGTGCAAAGCCTGCCCTTATCAAAGCCTGGGTAAAATGTTCCGTCAGGGATGACGCCAGTAATTTTTTAAAGGAAGTTTTTGCTGCCATGGATATGCTTGTGACAGTGGATGTGCAGTACAATGAGGAAGATAAGTCCATGGATATAGAATTAAACGGTGATGACATGGGCGTTTTGATCGGCAAGAGAGGGCAGACTCTGGATTCCCTGCAATACCTGGTTTCCCTGGTAGTGAATAAGAATGTGGAGGATTATATCCGGGTAAAGGTTGACACGGAAAATTACCGCGCGAGAAGAAAGGAAACTCTCGAGAATCTTGCCAGGAACATTGCTTATAAGGTAAAGAGAAATAAGAGACCTGTATCATTGGAGCCTATGAATCCCTATGAGAGGCGTATTATTCATTCCGCATTACAGAATGACAAATATGTTACAACCCACAGTGAGGGTGATGAGCCTTTCAGGAGAGTGGTGGTTACCTTAAAGCGCAATTCATAAGAGACTGGAATAGGGGCTGACAGCCCCTATTCTTTTCATTTATATAATCAATAAGATGATGTTGTTTACTATATGCCTGGATGTTATGCATCCAAATACTGATTGGTGTAATATCGCTGGCAAATCCGGCGATATGCATAGTAAGGTATGGTAAATGACATTGATATTTCTGCTTTCAGTTCTTGCGAAAGCCCTATACGAAGGTTTTCGCATGGCTTCAAGTGAAATTTCTAATGTCGTTGAATATAAATATGGAGATTTTATATGCATACAGACACGATAGCAGCCATAGCTACAGCTTTATCCAATGCGGGGATTGGAATTATCAGGGTATCCGGACCGGAGGCCATATCAGTGGTGGATTCTGTTTTTTGTAATAAATTCGGACGGAGGATATTGTCTGAAAAATCCAGTCACACCGTTTCTCATGGATATATTGTTGAACCTGGTTCCGGAAGTGACTGGAAAAAGAGCATATTGGACGAGGTGATGGTGGTGTTAATGAAGGCCCCCCATAGTTATACGATGGAGGATACGGTGGAAATTAACTGTCATGGAGGGGTGCTGCTTTTACAGAAGGTACTGCAATTGGTGCTTAGATCGGGAGCTAGACTGGCACAGCCGGGAGAGTTTACTAAAAGGGCATTCTTAAATGGGAGAATGGATTTGTCCCAGGCGGAAGCAGTGATGGATGTGATTCATTCCCAGAGTGAGATGTCCCTGTCTTCTTCCATGGAACAATTGACTGGAAGGCTTGCCGCTGTGATCAGAAATATCAGAGAGCAGATTCTCTATGAGCTTGCCTTTATCGAGTCTGCCCTGGATGACCCGGAACATATCAGTCTGGATGGTTACGAAGAAAAACTGTATGAAAAATGCAATATATTTTTAGACAGAATTGAAAAACTGATTGACTCGGCAGAGGATGGGAGACTGATCAGAGAGGGCATCAGGACAGTGATCCTTGGAAGGCCAAACGCGGGAAAATCTTCTTTACTAAATGCGTTTTTGGGTGAGGAGAGGGCGATTGTGACACAAGTGCCCGGTACTACAAGGGATATTTTACAGGAGACTGTCAGCTTCAGGGGAATCACTCTGCATATGGTTGACACTGCGGGAATCCGGCGTACAGAAGATGTTGTGGAACAGATCGGTGTGGATAAAGCCAGGCAATATGCGGAGAAAGCGGATTTGATTCTCTTTGTTATAGATGGCAGTGAACTGCCGGATGAGAGAGAGAGGGAGATTATTTCTCTGATTGAGCATAAACAGGTAATTGCGATTATCAATAAGTCGGATTTACCGGTTATTGTATCGGATGAAGAGATAAAAAGACTTTTTTCGGATAAGAAGGATCTTAAAATTGTAAGAATATCCGCAAGTGAAGGAATTGGACTGGAGCAGTTGGAAAGGCAGATAGAAGAGCTTTTTTTCAGCGGTGTGATAAAGGAGAACCGGGAGGCGGTGATAACCAATATCAGGCACAGGGAGGCGCTGGAGAATGCCCATAAGAGCCTGTTGTTGGTGAGGCAGAGTATTGAGTCTCATATGCCGGAGGATTTCTATTCCATTGACTTGATGGCTTCATATACTTCTTTGGGAACTATTGTTGGAGAGCAGGTGGAGGATGATCTTGTGGAGGAGATTTTTTCGAAATTTTGTATGGGTAAATAGTTTTGTATTCCGGAACGGTAAACTTTGCTTTTCTGTATGTCACATCTTGTCGATTATGCAGCATGTGTAATATGAAAATTGAAAAAGCTTACAGTTTGTCAATATACTAGGATTTTTAATGAAAGGTATGATTATGGTAACTGGTATTCGGGAACAAGTGGATGTGTGCGTGGTGGGTGCAGGGCATGCCGGGTGTGAGGCGGCTCTTGCCTGTGCCCGACTGGGGTTTGAGACGGTTGTTTTTACGGTCAGTGTGGACAGTATTGCATTAATGCCTTGTAATCCTAATATAGGCGGTTCTTCCAAGGGGCATCTGGTGAGGGAAGTGGATGCCCTGGGCGGTGAGATGGGAAAAAATATAGATAAGACATTTATTCAGTCGAAAATGTTAAATGTATCCAAGGGTCCGGCGGTTCATTCCCTGCGCGCCCAGGCTGATAAGGCGGATTATACCAGGGAGATGCGTACTGTTTTGGAAAATCAGGAGCATCTGACCATTAAACAGGCGGAGGTCTGTGAGCTTCTTTGGACATGGGAGGATGGAAAAAAAAGGGTTACGGGTGTAAAGACCTTTACGGGTGCAGTCTATGGATGCGGCGCGGTGATTCTCTGTACGGGTACTTATCTGAAGGCCAGGTGTCTTTGTGGGGAGTCAATCACATATACGGGGCCCAATGGTTTGCAGGCCGCAAACCATCTGACGGCTTCTCTGGAAAGAATGGGAATTGAATTGCGCCGGTTTAAGACGGGTACCCCTGCAAGGATGGATGGGAGGAGTATTGATTATTCCAAGATGGAGGAGCAGCTTGGGGATGAAAGGGTTATTCCGTTTTCTTTTTCAACAGACCCGGAATCCGTACAGAAGCATCAGATATCCTGCTGGCTGACTTATACCAATGAGCAGACCCATGAGATAATCCGTGATAATCTGGATAGATCTCCTATTTATGCGGGAATTATAGAGGGTACCGGCCCCAGGTATTGTCCGTCTATTGAGGACAAGGTAGTAAAATTTGCGGATAAGGACAGACATCAGGTTTTTATTGAGCCGGAAGGATTACATACAAATGAAATGTATGTTGGGGGAATGTCTTCCTCTTTGCCGGAGGATGTGCAGTTAGCCATGTACAGGACCGTACCGGGACTGGAAAATTGTAAAATAGTTCGAAATGCATATGCAATAGAATATGATTGTATCAATGCCAGGCAGTTGTACCCGTCTTTGGAATTCAAGGAAGTAAAGGGATTATTCAGCGGCGGTCAATTTAACGGAAGCAGTGGCTATGAGGAGGCGGCGGCTCAAGGATTGATCGCCGGGATCAATGCCGCCATGCTTTTGTCAGGAAGGGAGCCTTTGATTCTGGATCGGTCGGAGAGTTATATTGGCGTGCTGATTGATGACCTGGTGACAAAGGATAACAGGGAACCTTATCGGATGATGACTTCCCGGGCGGAGTACAGGCTGCTGCTTCGTCAGGATAATGCGGATCTGCGCCTCAGGAAGAAAGGGTATGAGGTTGGCCTGATCTCAGAAGAGGAGTATCGGCGGCTGTTGGTTAAGGAGGAATCCATTAAGAGGGAGATCCAACGGCTAAAATCCTGCACTGTGGGAGCAAATCAGAATATACAGGGATTTTTACAGGCCCATGGGAGCAGCGGGTTAAAAACGGCGGCTTCCCTGGCGGAATTACTCTGCAGGCCAGAGCTTTCTTACACATTGCTTGCCCAAGTCGACCCTGACAGGAAGCCTTTGCCGGAGGATGTGACAAAACAGGTGGAAATAGAGATTAAATACGAGGGATATATTCTCAGGCAGCTGCGGCAGGTAGAACAGTATAAGAAGATGGAGAGTAAAAAAATTCCCCTGGATATAGACTATGATGAAATTTCTTCTCTAAGGCTGGAGGCCAGACAGAAACTGAAGGAGTTCCGCCCTGTTTCTGTGGGACAGGCATCCCGGATATCCGGGGTGTCACCGGCGGATATATCAGTTCTTTTAATCTATTTGGAACACAGAAATCGTAGTGGTTTTCACCATCCTGATTTGGGTGCTTACTGAAGCGGGCAAGTCTGAGTTTGATTGAACTATTGAAAGTGAATGAGGTTTATATGAATGCATATTGTACAAAACAATTTGAAAACGATCTGGAATTATTAAAAATCCAATTGACTGACGGACAGATTGATCAGTTTATTAAGTATTATGAGATGCTTGTGAAGTGGAATGGTTTTATGAATTTAACTGGTATCACTGCCTATGAAGAGGTAATGAAAAAGCATTTTATTGACAGTCTTTCTTTGATAAAAGTATTTGATACCTCTGAAAAGAGCAGTGTGATAGATGTGGGCACAGGTGCAGGTTTTCCGGGTTTGGCTCTCAAGATTGCTTTTCCCTGGATGAAGATCACTCTTTTGGACAGCTTAAATAAAAGGATACAATTTCTCAATGCGGTGGTTGACGAGTTGGGTTTGAAAGAAGTATATACAATACATGGAAGGGCAGAGGATTATGCCAGACTTACAAAATGCAGGGAACAGTTTGATTTATGTGTGTCGCGAGCTGTAGCCCATTTGGCCAGTTTGTCTGAATATTGTCTGCCTTTTGTAAAAGTTGGCGGATACTTCGTTTCCTATAAATCAGATAAAGTCAATGAAGAGATGGCAGTATCAAAAAATGCTATTTTTTTGCTTGGAGGGAAGATTAATAAAAATGAAGAATTTTTATTGCCACACAGTGATATTTTCCGTAGCCTGATCTGTATAAAAAAAATAAAACCCACATCAAATAAATTTCCCCGAAAAGCAGGGATTCCTACAAAAGAACCTCTAAAATAATCCTTAAATTTATATGAAAAGTCTTTTCTTTACTTAAAAAATAAGATATGATAGATATAAATATACGATATTTTGATTGGTGTAGCTTATGGAAAAGACTAATAAAATAAAAAGAAAAGATTTAATTAATAATAATATTAATATATCTGCTA